>NZ_JAGEKI010000010.1:0-243322 GCF_049887815.1 Pseudomonas sp. NFXW11
CACGGGGCAACTGGAAGGGATAAACAATCGAATAAAGGTCATCAAACGGATGGCGTACGGTTACCGGGATAGCGAATTCTTTTTTATGAAGATCAAGAGCGTCTTTCCCGGTAATCCGTGAAGAACCACAAAAAAGCCCCGATCACTCGGGGCTCTTTCTTGCAGCTTGTCGCTCGAAGCTCAACGCTGCTGCTCAGCCTTTATAGGCGGCAACCGACTTCAGGATCTCGGCGCGGGCGGCGTCTGCGTTGCCCCAACCGTCGATCTTCACCCACTTGCCTTTCTCGAGATCCTTGTAGTTCTCGAAGAAGTGCTTGATCTGCTCCAGCAACAGGGCTGGCAGGTCGGTGTATTCCTTCACGTCGACATACAGCTGGGACAGCTTGTCGTGAGGAACCGCGATCACCTTGGCATCGCCGCCGCCGTCGTCGGTCATGTTCAGGATGCCCACTGGACGGGCACGGATCACCGAGCCTGGCGCCACTGGATAAGGGGTCACGACCAGCACGTCGAGGGGGTCGCCGTCGTCGGCCAGGGTGTTGGGAATGAAGCCGTAGTTGGCCGGGTAGAACATCGGGGTGGCCATGAAGCGGTCAACGAACAGGCAGTCGCTGTCTTTGTCGATTTCGTACTTGATCGGCGCGTGGTTGGCCGGGATTTCGATCGCGACGTAGATGTCGTTCGGCAGGTCCTTGCCCGCTGGAATCTTGCTGTAGCTCATTGGGCGTTGCCCCCGTTGGTTGACCAAATGACTTGGCCGGATTGATCAAAAAAGTGGCGGCGATTATAGACACACTCCGTTACCGATGCCACGTGCCAAGGGTCGTAGAACCTTGGTTGTACTGCCTCGCCAGCGTGTTCGGGTTGCCCCAGCGACCGGTGGTTTGGCCACTGGTCGGTAGAGGGCTGGTTGCCTTTCGGGCCGCCGTCAGATGAACAACGCATGAGCGTGGCTGGAGATTAGTGCTGCGCTTGATAGACCGGATCTTCAGCCTGAAGTTGCTGCAGCCGGGCCAATGGATTCTGCCGATAAAACAGCTGCAGTTGCTCATAGACTTTCGGATAGGCCGCCACCAGCAGGTCTGGAGCGCTGAAGAAGTATTCGCTGGTCACGGCGAAGAACTCCGCCGGGTTTTCCGCGGCATAGGGGTCGATGGCGGTTTCGGCGTCAGGGTCGTGGTCGAGCTGGCGATTGAGGTCGTCGTAGGCGCTCTGCATCACCTGCGCCCAGTCACTGACCCGCATGTCGCTGTGCAGGGGCGGCAGGCCGTTGGCATCGCCATTGAGCATGTCCAGCTTGTGGGCCAGCTCGTGGATCACCAGGTTGTAGGCTTCCCAGCCACCGCTGGCTTGCACCCCTGGCCAGGCGAGGATGATCGGGCCCTGCTGCCAGGCCTCGCCGCTGTGTTCGGCGTCCCATTCGTGCTCGATACCGCTGGCGTCGCGGTGCCGCTGGGGGCTGAGGAAGTCGTCGGGGTAGAGAATGATTTCGTGAAAGCCCTGGTACCAGTTCAGGTCGCCCAGGTGCAGCAGCGGCAACTGGGCCTGGGCTGCCAGCAGCAGGCGCTGTTCCTGGTGCAACTCCACCCCGGGCAAGGCGCTCAGGTGCTTGTCGGCAAGAAACAGCACGCTGGCTTCCCGCAGCCACTGGTCCTCGGTGGCGCTGATGCCATCGAGGAAGGGCAGTTGCTGGCGCACCCGGCGCCAGGTTTCATCGCTGACCGGATGCCTGGCCAGCCGGCGCTTGCGGCGCCAGGCGCTGAGGGACCACATGTGGCTTAGCGGGTCTCGGCCTTTTCACTGGTGCGGCCCAGGCGGCTGCGCAGCACGCCAATGATCATCGGCACCAGGGACAGGAAGATAATCGCCACCACCAGCAACGACAGGTTCTTCTTGATAAAGGGCACGTTGCCGAAGAAGTAGCCCAGGGTCACCAGGCCGCCGACCCAGAGAATGGTGCCGGCCACGCTGAAGGCGAAGAAGCGCGGATAGGGCATGCGCGCCACGCCGGCGACGAACGGCGCGAAGGTGCGGATGATCGGCAGGAAACGCGCCAGGGTGACGGTCTTGCCACCGTGTTTGTCGTAGAAGTCGTGGGTTTTCTGCAGGTAGTCGCGGCGGAAGATCTTCGAATCGGGGTTGCTGAACAGCCGTTCTCCGGCGGTGCGCCCAATCACGTAGTTGGTGCTGTCGCCAAGGATCGCCGCCAGCATCAGCAGGCCGCCCAGCAGCACCGGGTCCATGCCGCCACCGGCGGCCACCGCGCCGGCGATGAACAGCAAGGAGTCGCCCGGCAGAAAGGGCATCACCACCAGGCCGGTTTCGCAGAAGATCACCGCGAACAGGATGGCGTAGATCCAGGTCCCGTAGTTGGTCACCAACATATCGAGGTAAACATCGAGATGAAGGATTAGGTCGATCGGGTTGAAATCCATGGAGGCACCTGTGGTGACAGCCTGGCTCGGCAGGCCTGTGCGATAAGTCGGAGAAAGGGACTACAAGGAGATGCAGCTTTTCTTACGAACCGGAAAGATCGGCATTATAAAGACTGAAAGGTGAAATGCGCGTTCAGATTGTAGCGGGGCGTTTCGGTCCGAAAGCTGTTGGCAACCATGACAAAGCGGCCCGCAGGCCGCCGTCTGTCGAGTCAGTCTTCGCTGATGGGCAGGATGTAGTTCTTGAACTCGGTGTCTTCGCGAAAACCCATGGATTCATAGGTCTTGCGGGCCACTTCATTGCCGCTGCTGGTAGACACTCGCATGCGTACGGCGTTGGTTTCCTTGGCCATTTTCTTCGCCGTGCGCATCAGGTTGTCGGCCACCAATTGGCGCCGGGCGTCCTCGGCGACGTAGATGTCGTTGAGGATCCATACGCGCTTGAGGGACAGCGAGGAAAAACTCGGGTACAGCTGGCAGAAACCCAGCAATTTGCTGTTGTCATCGTCGGCCAGGGCCAGGTAGATCACCGACTCCTTGCGTCTGAGGCGTTTTTCCAGGAAGGCCCGGGACGAGTCCGGGTAGGGCAGGGCGCCGTAGAATTCGCGGTATTTGACGAATAACGGGGTCAACAGATCCAGGTGCTCGAGGGTTGCTTGAGTAATCCGCATGGGTGGCTCTCAACTTCAAGTGGATGTGACGGCACAGGTTGGATGACTCGGGCAGCCGTGTTGCGATGCTGCCCAAAGCGGCGAAAAAGCGCAATCGTCTCGCAAAATCACGCTTTGGGCGGGCCTAGAAGGAAGTTGCCCTTCATGTCCGTGGGCGAATCGCTGTCCAGTGTCTGTACTTGCGCCTCGTCTTTCAGGTTCACACCGGACAATTGCCGGCGGCAGGCTTCACGCATCAGGTACAGCAGACGGTGGGCGGCCATGCCGTAGCTCAGTCCCTCCAGACGCACATTGGAAATGCAGTTGCGATAGGCGTCGGTCAGCCCGACTTTCGGCTGATAGGTGAAATATAGACCCAGGCTGTCGGGCGAGCTGAGCCCCGGACGCTCGCCGATCAGAATCACCGTCATCTTGGCGCCCAGCAGCTGGCCGATCTCGTCGGCCACCGCCACCCGGCCCTGCTCCACCAGGATCACCGGCGACAGCGACCAGCCTTCGGCAGCGGTCTGCTCCTCCATGCGCGCCAGAAACGGCAGGGTATGGCGATGCACCGCCAGGGCTGACAGGCCGTCGGCCACCACCACCGCCAGATCGACCCCGCCAGGGTGGGCGCTGGCATAGTCACGTAGGGCCTGGGCCGATTCATCGCTGAGCCGGCGCCCCAAGTCGGGGCGTTGCAGGTAGCTGTGGCGGTCAGTGGCGGCGCTGTGCAGCAGCAGGCTGTCACGCCCGCGTTCGGCCAGCTGGGCACTGAGGCCTGCGTGGTCGAAGGGCAGGTGCACGGCGTCGCGGGCCTGGGCGTGGGCGAACTGGAAGTCCAGCTGGGCTCCGGTGGGCAGGCTGGTGCCGGTGCGGCCCAGGGCAATCCGTGCCGGGGTCAGGCGGCGCAGTTCCAGCCAGGGGTTTTGCGAGTCGGTTGGATGTTTTTGCATAAGCCTGTTCCTTATCCCAGCTGCGCCAGTGCCTGGCGGAAGGCCGGTGGCAGGTTGTTGCCGAAATGCACCTTGCCGTCGGCCTGGGTGAAGATTCCGGTGCGGGCCAGCCATTGCTCGAATTCCGGCGCAGGCTTCAGGCCCAGGGTCTGGCGGGCGTAGAGCGCGTCATGGAAAGAGGTGGTCTGGTAGTTGAGCATGATGTCGTCGGAACCGGGGATGCCCATGATGAAGTTGATCCCGGCCACCCCCAGCAGGGTCAGCAGGTTGTCCATGTCGTCCTGATCGGCTTCGGCGTGGTTGGTGTAGCAGATGTCGCAACCCATGGGCACGCCCAGCAGCTTGCCGCAGAAGTGGTCTTCCAGGCCGGCGCGGATGATCTGCTTGCCGTTGTACAGGTACTCCGGGCCGATGAAGCCCACCACGGTGTTCACCAAAAACGGCTTGAAGTGCCGGGCCACGGCATAGGCGCGGGTTTCGCAGGTCTGCTGGTCGATGCCGAAGTGGGCGTTGGCCGACAGCGCGCTGCCCTGGCCGGTTTCGAAATACATCAGGTTCTGCCCCAGGGTGCCGCGGTTCAGGCTCAGGCCCGCCTCGTAGCCTTCCTGGAGCACGTTGAGGTTGATGCCGAAACTGGCGTTGGCCGCTTCGGTGCCGGCAATCGACTGGAACACCAGGTCCAGCGGCACGCCCCGGTTGATCGCCTCGATCGAGGTGGTGACGTGGGTCAGCACGCAGGCCTGGGTTGGGATCTCGTAGCGCTGGATGATGGCGTCGAGCATTTCCAGCATGGCGCAGATCGAGGCGATGCTGTCGGTAGCCGGGTTGATGCCGATCATGGCATCGCCATTGCCGTACAGCAGGCCGTCGAGAATGCTCGCGGCAATGCCCGCCGGCTCGTCGGTGGGGTGGTTGGGCTGCAGGCGGGTGGACAGGCGCCCGCGCAGGCCCAGGGTGCCGCGGAACTGGGTCACTACGCGGATTTTCTGCGCCACCAGGATCAGGTCCTGCACCCGCATGATCTTCGATACCGCGGCGGCCATTTCCGGAGTCAGGCCCGGGGCCAGGGCGCGCAGGCTCTGTTCGTCGGCGGCATCGCTGAGCAGCCAGTCGCGAAAGCCGCCGACGGTCAGGTGGCTGACCGCGGCGAAGGCGCTTTTGTCATGGCTGTCGATGATCAGCCGGGTGACTTCGTCGGACTCATAGGGGATCAGCACTTCTTCGAGAAAGTGCTTCAAGGGGATGTCCGCCAGGGTCATCTGCGCGGCCACCCGCTCGCCGTCGTTGAGGGCGGCGACGCCGGCCAGAAAGTCCCCGGAACGGGCCGGGCTGGCCTTGGCCATGACTTCCTTGAGGCTGTCGAAGCGATAGGTCTGAGTACCTACGCTGTGGGAAAATTGGGCCATCTCAGTCTCCGTTTCAACGATGTAGGGGCGTTGCCGAGTGCTGGCGGATCATCAGGATGCCACCTTCTTCAGCAGGTTTTCCAGGCGGTTGCCGGCGGCCCGGTGGTGGAGGATGGCAAAGGCCTTTTCCGCCACCAGGCTGCCGCCTTCCAGCGGTGGCAGGCCGCCGCTGTAGATGTTCGAGATCACTGTGTATTCGTAGCCAATGTCCGGGTTGCCGCTGAATTGCGCGGCGGCCTGGCGCGCCTTGTCGTCCGGCAGGCGGTAGCCCAGGTAGGCGGACATGCTCCGCGAGGCCAGGGCATCGCCGCCGGGGCGCTCGCCGATCAGCACGATGATCAGCTGCGGTTGCAGGGCTTCGCCCACCGATTCCGCCAGCTTGACCCGGCCATAGGGCGCCAGGATCGGCTGGCCGATCCGCAGCTTGCGGCTGCGCAGGCCATCCAGCAGCACCGGCAGCAGCTCGGGGATGTTGTGGTGGATGGCCTCAGCGCTGAGGCCATCGGAAATCACGATCTGCACGTCCTGATACTCGGGCTGCAGGCGCCGCAGCACTTCTTCGGTCAGCCGCGCCCCCAGCTCCGGGTCTTGCAGGTGGGCCAGCTTGTCCGGGGCGGCGGTGCGCAGTTCGCGCAGGGGGATGCTGCCGATCTCGGTGGGGCGCAGGTCGACGTAGATCGCCTCCCGGGCCACCGCCAGGTTGGCCCGTACGGTGCGCGACACCGTGTTGGCCGGGCGTGGCCCGGCATTGTCGAAACCGTAGGTGGCCGGGGTGGACTCCAGCAGGCGCTGGAAGTCGATGTCCGAGGCGCAGAAGATCCGCGGGTTACCCCAGTTCGGCCCACGCTCGACATTGCCGTGGGCGTCCTCCTGGAAAATCCCCTTGCCCAGGGCCCAGCGCAGGTATTCCGGCGCCGGCGCCAGGTCGTGGACTTCGCGCAGGGTCTGGTTGTCGTGGGCGCTGGTGTCGAAGTAGGCGAGCATGCGGTCGGTGCTCAGGTACACGTCCATAAAGAAGTTGGCGCCGGCGGCGGTCAGCAGCTCGGTGGCCATCTGCTGGCCTTCCAGGGTCACTTGCGAATGCAGGGTGTAGCAGGGCGCCATGCCCATGGGCAGGCCCAGCAGCTTGCCCATGAACTGGTCCTGCAGGCAGGCGTAAGTCATTTCGAAGTTGTCGAGGTGGGTTTCCGGGCCGATGAAACCGGTGACGTTGTTCACCATGTACGGCCGGTAGCGCCGTGCCAGGCCGTAGCACAGGGCTTCGCAAGTGGTCATGTCGATGCCTTCGTGCTTGCCGTAGGTCAGCTCGCTGCCCTGGCCGGTCTCGAAGTACATGAAGTTTTCCGCCACCTCGCGCAGCGGGCCGCGTTCGGCCATGGTCTGCCAGGCCTGGTCCAGCAGTTGCACGGTGACGTCGAACTCATCGGTCAGGGTGCGTTCGGTGCCGGCCAGGCTCTGGAACATGATTTCCACCGGCGCGCCCTGGTCGAGGCAGGCCAGCTGGGTCTTGATATGGGACAGCACGCAGATCTGCGTCGGTGCTCCGGTTTCCCGGCGCAGCTTGTCCAGGTGGCGCAAGGTGGCGCTGATGTTGTCCACCGTGTCGATGGCCGGGTTGAGGCCGATCAGCGCATCTCCCGAACCCATGCTCAGGCCGGTGTACACCAAGAGGGTGATGCCGCTGAGGTTGTCGGTGGGGTGGTTGGGCTGCAGGCGCGAGGACAGGGTGCCAGGCAGGCCCACCAGGGTGCGGGCCTTGGCGGCGGCGCCGCTCTTGAGCTTTTTCGACAGCAGGATCAGTTCGTGCACATCCAGCAGCTTGGCCAGGGCGGCCACCATGACTCCCGTCAGGGCCGTGCCGATCCGGCGTATTTCCGTGCCGTGGCTGCGCAGCAGGCGATCTTTCAGGGCGCCCAGGGTCAGCCCGGCAATCTCTTCGAATACCTGCTGATCGATGTCGTAGTTGACCTGCATGACGCTGTCGATACGGCCGTGGCGATCAGTCAGCGGGTGCTCGAAATAGTGTGCCAGGGTCAGCTCCGACAGCACCTTGCGCGCCGCCTCGCGGGTGATTTCATCCTTTGCGGCAAGCCCCGCCACACGATCCCCGGCCTTGCTGATGTCGGCAGCGCCGAGCACCGCCTTGAGGTTGGCGAAGTGGATATCGCGATCCAGCACCCGGGTGCCGTAGGCACGCTCGGCTGGCACGGCGGGAAGACGGATCTGCTGGAGTGCGGTGAGTGACATGGCAAGACTCTCCTTGGCCGGCATCGGCATCAGTGCACGCCGTAGAAGGCGACGGGCACTATGTGCTGATGGGGTTTTCCCAGATTGATGAAGTGCGCCGAACGCTCGCGCACTTCATCGATGACGATCAGGTTGCAAGAACTGCGCCCCCAATCCGTGGCGTAGTTGCCCAGGACCTTGGCGACATTGCTTTCCACCAGCAGCACCAGCGGCCATTGAGGATCGGCCGCAGCCTGCTCCAGGGCGTGGCACAGCCGCCCGCCCAGTTGGCGGATCAGATCCAGCCCCGGTGCCTGGCCGCCATCGAGCAATTGCAGGCAGGCGCCGTCGCGGCTGCCCAGGGCCAGCGCCAGGGCGTCGTCCAGTTGTTGCCGGGTGGCGCTGATGGGCAACCGCGCGACTATGGGCAGGTCCTTGAGCGGCAGCACCTCGGGGCGGGGCAGGAACAGGGTGCTGCCAGATATTTCGGTGTTGTGCAGGGTCAGGCCGTAGACCGTGGCCCGGCCGCGGTTTTCCGGCACCAGGCGCTTGGCGTGCTGCGTCAACCTGGGGTGGCGGGCGATGGCCAGGGCCAAGTCGATGCCCAGGTCGCCGTAGTGAGTGGTGCCCGGCATCGGCTCGCCTTGCAGGTGACGATAGAGCAACTCGCCAACACCGCCGGAAAAGGTCAGGGCCGGGGTGGCCGGGTGCTCAGGAAGGATCAGCGGCAGTTGCTCGGTCAGCCGGCCCAGCGGGCTGGTAAAGAAACGGCGGTCACCTTCGACCAGGGCGACCAGGGCGTCGATGTACCAATTGATCAGCGCATCCAGCTCGGGGCGTTCGAGGACTTGCCCGCACGCCTTGCTGATTGCCAGGTGATCGAGCAGGGCCTGGCCGAACACCGACACGCCACTGAGGCGATAACTGCCCGGTTCGAATTGCAAATGCCGGGCACCAATAAAGTGACAGCCGCTGGCCAGCACATTGCCGTCCAGGCCCCAGGCGGCGTTGGTGGTGCCACCGCCGATATCCAGGTTGAGCAGCGGTTGCTGCGGATGCACGCGGCTCAGGGCCGAACAACTGCCCATGAACGCCAGCCAGGATTCCAGGCCGCCATCATCGGCGCGGCTGATCAGGGCGTTGCCGATCAACTGCCCCACCAGCTGCGCCAGGGCCTGGGCATTGTGTCGCCGGGCTGCCAGGCCGGTGATGATCACCCCGCCGGAAAACAGCTGCCCGGGCTGCACGCCGGCCTGTTCGAGCCAGGTCTCGATCAGCCCCTGGATGGCGGCCGCATCGATCATCTGCTCCTTGAACGGGGTGAACACCGGGTCGCCGCGAAACAGCACCCGGGGTTCGTTGAGGGCCATGCGCCCAGTGACGCAGTGGCTGCTGAGGCTGGCCTCGGCAATCAGCGCGCTGCTGGTGGTGGAACCGAAGTCCAGCCCCAGCAGCAATACCCTTGCGCCGCCCGTTGTGGCTTGCATGCAGGCGTTCCTCGCCGCGCCGGAATCAGGCGGTTGCCTTCTGGCCTGCGGGTTCCGGAGTGTCCACCGGGCTGCCGCCCAGGTACTCGCCGGGGGCAATGATGCCGGCGGCCCGGTCCTGGGCCTCCAGTTGCAGGGCCTTGGGCACCGACAGCCAGTAGGCCAGGCCCACGGCGACGAAGCCGGCGCTGATCTTGCCGATCAGCACCGGCAGGATGATGGTCGGCTGGAAGTTGGCGGTGAACGACAGGTGGTCCCCCAGCAGGAACGCCGCGCACACGCCGAAGGCGATATTCACCACCTTGTCCTTGGGCGGCATGAAGCGCACCAGGCGGAACATGGCGAGGATATTGGCGATGGTCGCCAGCATGCCGGCGCTGCCCACGGCACTGAGGCCAACCTTGCCGCCGAGGTTCTCCAGGGGCTTGCCCAGGTATTTGCGCAGCAGGTAGACCATGGGGAAGGCGCCGGCCAGCATGATGCCGATGTAGCCGGCGGTCTCCAGGGCGCGGGTCTGGTCATGGGCGTCGGCGATGATCGGGTGGAAGCCCCAACCGCCGAACACCGCGGAGAACGCCCCGGTGAAGTACTCGACGATGGAGAACACCAGCACCAGCTTGATCGCCGCGTCCATGGCCCGGCCGAAAATGATGAAGCCCTTGATCATCATGTCCGGCAGGAAGCGCAGGCCCAGGGCCAGGGCGACCACGAAGATGAGGATCGGCAGCAGGTTGGCGAAGATGCTGCCCAGGCCCAGGGCCAGTTGGTAGCTGGCCTCGCCGTTGGTGCTCACCAGCTCGCGCACCACCGGGTTGCTGAAGGCCAGGATCAGGCTGGCGATCATCACCCCCACCGGAATGGTGAGGATGCCGGACATGATCCCCAGGGCCATGTACTTGTGGTCGCGCTTGTCGAGCATGGCCAGGCCCATGGGAATCGAGAAGACGATGGTGGCACCGCCCATGAAGCCAGTGATTAGCGCCATCACCAGCGCTTCCTTGCTGGCGGCCAGGGCCGAGGCCAGCTGATAGCCGCCCATGTCCGAGGCGATGATCATGGTCGCCGCCAGGGCCGGGTCGGCGCCCAGGGAATTGAAGAAGGGCCCGAACACGGTCTCGATGACCACGGTCAGGTAGGGGATGGAGGCCATGATGCCCGCGGCCGGTACGAAGATGTAGCCGGTGGCGTGGATGCCTTCCATGAATTCCTTGCCCAGGCCTCGCTCGCTGTCATAGATGGCGGCGAAGGCGCCGAGTACGGCGCAGAGCATGATGAGGTAGAGCACGTAGTTGCCGATCTGATCCATTGCGTTTGTCCCTTGTTATTGTTTTTCAAGCAGGGTCTGTGCACGACTGGTTTGGCGCAGAACTTCCGACAGCAGTGTCCCGTCCGGCAAGCCGTCGGCACCGGATCAGAGCAGGTGTACAGGTGCGGCCAGGCCGCAGGAGGCCTCCCGGCGACCTGGGTCGCCGGGAGGATGGATCAGAAGAAGCCCAGTGGGTTGATGTCGTAGCTCACCAGCAGGTTCTTGGTCTGCTGGTAGTGGTCGAGCATCATCTTGTGGGTTTCACGGCCGACGCCGGATTTCTTGTAGCCACCGAACGCGGCGTGGGCCGGGTACAGGTGGTAGCAGTTGGTCCACACGCGGCCGGCCTTGATCCCGCGGCCCATGCGGTAGGCGCGGTTGATGTCGCGGGTCCAGACCCCGGCGCCCAGGCCGAACTCGGTGTCGTTGGCAATGGCCAGGGCTTCGGCTTCGTCCTTGAAGGTGGTGATGCTCACCACTGGGCCGAAGATTTCTTCCTGGAACACGCGCATCTTGTTGGTGCCCTTGAGCAGGGTCGGCTGGATGTAGTAGCCGGTCGCCAGGTCGCCTTCGAGTTTCTCCACCTTGCCGCCGGTGAGCAGCTGCGCGCCTTCGTTCTTGGCGATGTCGAGGTAGGAGAGGATCTTGTCGAACTGCTGCTCGGAGGCCTGGGCGCCGACCATGGTGTCGGTGTCCAGCGGGTCGCCGCGCTTGATTTGCTCGATCTTCTTCATCACCGCCTGCATGAATTCGTCGTAGATCGACTCCTGCACCAGGGCGCGGGATGGGCAGGTGCACACTTCGCCCTGGTTGAAGAACGCCAGCACCAGGCCTTCGGCGGCCTTTTCAATAAAGGCCGGCTCGGCTTGCATGATGTCTTCGAAGAAGATGTTCGGCGATTTGCCGCCCAGCTCCACGGTGGACGGAATGATGTTCTCGGCGGCGCATTTCATGATGTGCGAGCCCACCGGGGTGGAACCGGTGAAGGCGATCTTGGCGATGCGCTTGCTGGTGGCCAGGGCTTCACCGGCTTCGCGGCCGAAACCTTGCACCACGTTGAGCACGCCTGGCGGCAGCAGGTCGCCGATCACTTCCATCAGCACGCTGATGCCCAGTGGGGTCTGCTCGGCGGGCTTGAGCACCACGCAGTTGCCGGCGGCCAGGGCCGGGGCGAGTTTCCAGGCGGCCATCAGGATCGGGAAGTTCCACGGGATGATCTGCCCGACCACGCCCAGGGGTTCATGGATGTGGTAGGCCACGGTGTTGCCGTCGATTTCTGCAGCACTGCCTTCCTGGGCCCGCAGGCAACCGGCGAAGTAGCGGAAGTGGTCGGCGGCCAGGGGAATGTCGGCGTTCAGGGTCTCGCGCACGGCCTTGCCGTTGTCCCAGGTTTCGGTAATGGCCAGCAGCTCGAGGTTCTGTTCGATGCGGTCGGCGATCTTCAGCAGGATCAGCGAACGGGCCTGCACCGAAGTGGCGCCCCAGGCATCGGCGGCGGCATGGGCGGCGTCCAGCGCCTTGTCGATGTCTTCGGCGGTGGAGCGAGGGAATTCGGCAATGGGCTGGCCATTGACCGGCGAAGTATTGGTGAAGTACTGGCCTTTGACCGGCGCGACGAATTCGCCGTTGATGTAGTTGCCGTACTTGCTCTTGAACGAAACGATAGCGCCTTCAGTACCGGGGTGTGCGTAACGCATGGTGGGTATCTCCTGGCTTTTATGCTTATGGGGGAGGACGCGCTATTGCGCATACCTAGCGTAGAGCAAAGGTCGGGCCAGTGTGGCGCGAGCCATCTGGATCAAGGGTTTGCGGATGTTTCGAGGTCGGGCTGCAGGCGCTCTGTGACAGTTCTGGCGCAGGCCGAAGTGACAGTTTGTAACCCTTTTGGCGCAAGCTGTGACTTGCGGGTCAAGCCGGCATTGCAATGCTGCAGCGGCTGGAGGATGCTGGTCCGCGTGCCGAATCTTGTCGGACAGATCTGCAGGATCTGTGGCTGCTGGCGCCGCTGGAGATCCCTCGGCAGGCCCGGCTCAAGACAGGATTTCCCGCTCCTTTGGCTCGCGCTTGCAGCCTTCGGCAGCAGCTAGAGGGTCCTTGCGTGACAGCGCAGCAGGAGAAGAATAAGAAATGCACAGCAGTAATCATTTGACTCGACATGCCCAGCAGGTACTGACGGTGGCTCAGGGCAAGGCCCACTTGCAAGGGCCCGGAAGCGATCCTTCGATCGCCCGTTCCTGGTTGCGCTGCCTCGAGGACTATCACCTCGACCCGTCCCAGGTCATGGCGCCCTCGGTGCTCGAACATGGGCGCCTGCTGGAGAGCCGCGAGCGCCTGCGCGATGTGCTGCAGATTGCCGGCAACGAGATGAGCAACCTGCACCAGCAGTTGTCCGGCGCCGGTCATGCGGTGCTGCTGACCGATGCCCGCGGGGTGATCCTCAACTGCATCACCGCACCCAGCGAACGGAAGATTTTCGAGCATGCCGGGCTCTGGCTCGGTGCCGACTGGAGCGAGGCCCGCGAGGGCACCAATGGCATCGGCACCTGCCTGGTGGAACGCCAGTCGCTGACCATCCATCAGGACGAACACTTTCGCGGCCGGCACACCGGGCTGACCTGTTCCGCCAGCCCGGTGTTCGACCCTCACGGCGAGCTGCTGGCGGTGCTGGATGTGTCGTCGGCGCGCCAGGACGTCTCCCGGCAGAGCCAGTTCCACACCATGGCCCTGGTCAATCTCTCGGCGAAGATGATCGAGAGCTGCTATTTCCTGCGCTATTTCGAGAACCAGTGGCTGTTGCGCTTTCATCTGCAGGCCGAGTCGGTGGGCCTGTTCAGCGAGGGGCTGCTGGCTTTCGATGGAGAAGGGCGGATCTGCGCGGTGAACCAGAGCGCGCTGAATCTCCTGGGGCATATCCGTGGCGGCCTGCTGGGCAAGCCGGTGGAGAGCTTTTTCGACTGCTCCCTGGATGAGCTGCTTCACCGCGCCAGCCCCAACGCCAGCGCCAGCTGGCCATTGCGCACCCGGGATGGGCGTCTTCTGTTTGCCTTGTTGCGCGGCCAGGCCACACCGGCCATGCAACCGGCACTGCGCCTGCCGGTGGTGGCGCCGGCCGCGAAGAGCACGGGCATCTGCCTTGGTGACGAAGGCCTGCAGAAGGATTTCCGTCGCGCGCTGCGGGTGTTCGAGCGTGATGTGCCGCTGCTGATCAATGGCGAGACCGGCTCCGGCAAGGAGGCTTTCGCCAAGGCTGTGCACCAGGGCAGCGCCCGCACGGAAAAAGCCTTTGTCGCCCTCAACTGCGCGGCGATTCCAGAAAGCCTGATTGAGAGCGAGCTGTTCGGCTACCGCGGTGGCAGCTTCACCGGTGCGCGCAAGGAAGGCATGCGCGGCAAGCTGCAGCAGGCCGATGGCGGCACCCTGTTCCTCGATGAGATCGGCGATATGCCCCTGGCCCTGCAGACCCGCTTGCTGCGGGTGCTGGAAGAGCGTGTGGTGGTGCCCATCGGTGGCGAGCCGCAGGCGGTCAATGTGCGCATCATCAGTGCCACCCACCGCGATCTGCTGGAGCGGGTGCGCAGTGGCAGTTTCCGCGAGGACCTGTACTACCGCCTCAATGGCCTGGAGATCGCCCTGCCGGCACTGCGCGAGCGCAGCGACAAATCCCAGTTGCTGGACTTTATCCTGGGCGAAGAGGCGGCCGGGCAGCCGCTGACCCTGGACCCGGCAGCCCGCCAGGCGCTGTTGAGCTACGAATGGCCGGGCAATGTGCGGCAATTGCGCAATGTACTGCGGACCTTGGCCGCCCTGTGTGAAGACACCCGTATCGGCATGGATGATCTACCGGCCTTGATCCGCCAGCAGCGCCCGGTTGTGCTCAGCACTGCGCTTGAAGAAGTGCCGGAGCGGCCCCTGGAAGATGCCGAGCGCCTGGCCCTGCTGGCGGCTCTGGAACAACAGCGCTGGCACATGACCCACACCGCCGAGCAACTGGGCATCAGCCGCAACACCCTCTATAGAAAGCTGCGCAAGCACGCCATCGCCCGCAACGACCTGTAGCCGCTGGCGGCAGGCTGCGCCAGAGCAGCCTCTGCCGGCATCTGCCCGCCAACGGTTGATCAGCTAAAGGGTGCGATTTGCGGCCCTCTAGGCTAACCTGCGCCGACGTTTTATGAGGTCGACTATGCACATCCATATTCTCGGTATCTGCGGCACTTTCATGGGGTCGATGGCGGTTCTGGCCAAAGAGCTGGGCCATCACGTCACCGGCTCCGACGCCAACGTCTATCCGCCGATGAGCACCCAGTTGCAGGCCCAGGGCATCGAGCTGACTCAGGGCTACGATCCGGCCCAGCTGGACCCGGCCCCCGACCTGGTGGTGATCGGCAATGCCATGTCCCGGGGCAACCCGGCGGTGGAATATGTACTGAACAAGGGCCTGCCCTATGTCTCCGGCCCGCAATGGCTGGCCGACCATGTGCTGCAAGGCCGCTGGGTGCTGGCGGTAGCCGGGACCCATGGCAAGACCACCACCAGCAGCATGCTGGCCTGGGTGCTGGAGCATGCGGGCATGAGCCCGGGTTTCCTGATTGGCGGCGTGCCGCAGAACTTCGCGGTCTCGGCGCGCCTGGGCGACACGCCGTTCTTCGTGATCGAGGCCGACGAATACGACAGCGCCTTCTTCGACAAGCGCTCGAAGTTCGTCCACTACCGTCCACGCACCACGATCCTCAACAACCTCGAATTCGACCACGCGGATATCTTCCCGGACCTGGCGGCCATCGAGCGGCAGTTCCACCACCTGGTACGCACCATCCCCAGCGAGGGCCTGGTGATTCATCCCACCACCGAACCGGCGTTGCAGCGGGTGATCGAGATGGGCTGCTGGACCCCGGTGCACACCACCGGTGCCGGTGGCCAGTGGCAGGCCAAGTTGCTCAGTGAAGACGGTTCGGCTTTCGAGGTGCTGTTCGAGGGCACAAGCCAGGGCGTGGTGGAGTGGCAACTGACCGGCCAGCACAACGTGGCCAATGCCCTGGCCACCCTGGCCGCCGCTCGCCATGTGGGCGTGGTGCCGGCCATGGGCATTGCCGGCTTGAGCGCATTCAAGAGCGTCAAGCGGCGCATGGAGAAGGTGGCCGAAGTGCAGGGCGTGACCATCTACGACGACTTCGCCCATCACCCGACCGCCATCGCCACCACCCTGGACGGCCTGCGCAAGCGGGTTGGCGAGGCACCGGTGATCGCCATCATCGAGCCGCGCTCCAACTCCATGAAGCTCGGCGCGCACCGTGACGGGCTGCCGGAAAGCGTCAACCAGGCCGACCAGGTGATCTGGTATGCACCGCCCAACCTGGGCTGGGACCTGGCGGCCACCGCGGCCCAGTGCACGGTGCCATCGATTGTCAGCGACTCCCTGGAAGGCATCATCGAGCGGGTGAAGAGCCAGGCCAAGCCGGGCACCCAAGTGGTGATCATGAGCAACGGCGGCTTCGGCGGCCTGCACGGCAAGCTGGCCGAGGCGCTGCAATGAGCAACGGCCCGGAACGCATCACCCTGGCGATGACTGGCGCCTCTGGCGCGCAGTACGGTTTGCGCCTGCTGGATTGCCTGGTACGGGAGGATCGGGAAGTGCACTTCCTGATCTCCAAGGCCGCGCAGTTGGTCATGGCCACGGAAACCGATGTGACGCTGCCGCCCAAGCCGCAGCTGATGCAGGCCTTCCTGACCGAATACACCGGCGCGGCGTCGGGGCAGATCCGTGTCTATGGCAAGGAAGACTGGATGTCTCCGGTGGCCTCGGGTTCCGGCTCGCCAGCGGCCATGGTGGTGGTGCCGTGTTCCACCGGCACCCTGTCGGCGATTGCCACCGGGGCTTGCAACAACCTGATCGAGCGCGCCGCGGACGTCACCCTCAAGGAGCGTCGGCAACTGATCCTGGTGCCGCGTGAAGCGCCCTATTCGAGCATCCATCTGGAGCACATGCTCAAGCTGTCGAATATGGGGGTGACCATCCTGCCGGCCTCGCCGGGTTTCTATCATCAGCCACAGACCATCGATGACCTGGTGGATTTTGTCGTGGCGCGGATTCTCAACCTGCTGAACATTCCCCAGGACATGCTGCCGCGCTGGGGCGAGCATCATTTGAGCAGTGATGAATAAAGCCTTGCTGTTGGCGGCCTTGCAACTGGGTGGCTGTGCCACGGCCCGTACCTTGAATGCCGCGCAACCCGGGGCGCCGGTGGTGTACTCCGGCACCCGCCTGGATCTCTACGCCATGCAGGGCGGCTGTTGCGCCATGGATCGTTTTGGCGCCGAGGCACCGAGCTATCCGGGGGTGGACCTGCCGGCCAGCGCGTTGCTCGACACACTGTTGCTGCCGTTGTCGGTGCTCACGGTTCTTGGGGTGGGGTTTCAGGCGACGGGTGGGTTGTAGCGAGCGCTTCGCCGACAGGCCTGCTCCTACACAACTCGGTAGGAGCCGGCTGCCGCGAATGATTCATTTGCCCAGTTTACGCAGCTCGTCGGACTCCACTATCCGCGTGCCGTTCTGTTCTTCCAGGGCCAGGCGCCACATGGCCCGGGCCAGTTGGCAGGCTTCGATACCGCGGTACTTGCCCGGAATCAGTCGCGACAAGGGGCCGGCCAGTTGTTCCCCCAGGCGCGGTTCGATTCGATCCCCTAGCAGCAGTGAGGGTCGGCAGATGGTCAGTTGTGGCCAGCCCTGTTGTTTCAGTGCTTCCTCCATCTCGCCCTTGACCCGGTTGTAGAAGATCGACGACTTAGGATCGGCGCCCAGGGCACTGATCACTATCAGGTGGCGTGCGCCCATTTCCCGGGCACGCTTGCCGAAGGCCACCACCAGGTCCAGGTCCACCGCGCGAAAGGCCGCTTCGGAGCCGGCCTGCTTGAGGGTGGTGCCTAGGCAGCAGAAGGCGATGTCCACCTTGCCGCTCAGTTGCGGCAGCAACAACGCTGGCTCGCCCACCGGGTTTTCCAGGTGCGGATGTTCGCTCAGCGGGCGTCTGCTGGGCGCGAGAACGCGAGTGATGGTGGGTTCGTTGAGCAGGCGATCGAGCAGTTGCTCTCCGGTCAGGCCGGAGGCGCCGGCGAGCAGGATATGCTGAGGCGTCAAGTACATAGTCATTCCCCCTTGATACGGTTTCAGCTTAGTTGCTCTGTGTTTCCTTGCTGCCTGTAGAGACACTTTGCAGGGCTTTTCGTGCCTGCTGCTTGCGCAATTGTTGCCAGTGCGCGATGACCCCCTTGGGTGCCCAGATCTGTGGTTCCGAGGCTTCGAAGCCATCGGCCTGTTCGCGTTCGGCGACTGTGGCCCGGGCCAGCTTGAAGGCATGTTCCAGGTCGTCGGTCTGGTTCAGCGCCTGGGCGAACAGGGCGTCGCCGAAGTAGGTGAAGTCGGCTTCTTCCGAGCAGCCAAACGACACTCGATCAGCCTGGGAGGCGGTCATGATCAGGGTGCGCTCATCCTTGAGGGCGGGGATGAAACCGCCGGAGTAGCAGGAGGATATGACGATGATCTTGTCGCGGTTCTTCAAGGGCGCCAGGGCGTTGGCCAGCTCGTCGGCCGGCAGGTCGGAGAGCTCCATGCGCGGTTGGTCGAGCACCAGTTCATGCTCGCTGGTGCCGTGGCTGGTCAGGTAGATGAACACCAGGTCATCGGCGGCGCTGCGTTCGGCCAGGGCCTGGGCCGCGCGCCGCAGGTTTTCCCGGGTGGCCATGGGGCGGTTCATCATGTGGTCGCGGTGGTTGACCAGGCGCACCTGGCCAAAGGCGCCGAAGCGGCTGGCGAGCATGTTGCTGACGTAGTCGGCCTCACGCAGAAACACGCTCTGCTTGCCGTCGCCGGCCAGGGTCAGGCTGTAGAGCTTGATACCCGGGGTGGAGGCGGGCACTGCATCGAGGGCCTCCTTGAGCAACTGGCCCTGGACCAGCAGGGCGCTTTCCAGTGGGTCGGGGAGCAATTTGCCGTCGGCATCGCGAACCCGCAGGCCATTGCTCCACACGCCGCTTTGCACGCTGCCGTCGCGCAGCACCAGGACTCCGCGACCCTGATAGTTGTCGCTGTCGAAACCGCCGATATAGAAGCTGCCGTCGCTGAGGTTGAGGCGCCCTTCGCCACTGAAGCGCCAGTCGCTGAAGCCGCCGATATAGTGGCTGCCGTCGGCACCGATCAGCTCGCCCTTGCCCCCCAGGGCGCCTTCCTTGAACTGGCCGATCCAGACGTCGCCGTCGGAGTTCTCGTAGCGCCCCTTGCCATTGAGCTGGTTGTGCTTGAAGCCGCCGACATAGATATCGCCCTCGGCGCTGTTGAAGGTGCCGTTGCCTTCCAGCTGGCCGTTGACGAAATGGCCGCTGAACTGGTTGCCGCTGCCATCGCTGCGCTGGCCTTCGCCATTGGGTTTGCCCTTGGCGAACTGCCCCTGGTATTGGCTGCCGTCTTCCAGTTCCAGGCGACCCAGGCCCGAGTAAAGGTCGGCCTTGAACTCGCCGCGGTAGGTCATGCCGTCTTCTTTGAGGGTGCCTTCGCCATCCCGGCGGCCGAGCCTGAAACCGCCGCTGTAGTTGCTGTCCTTGGTGGTCAGGGTGCCTTGGCCATGGAATAGCCCCTGCTGGAACTGGCCGCGATAGACCTCGCCATTGCTGCCGTGCCACTCGCCCTGGCCATGCCATTGGCCTTTGTCGAACTGCCCGGCGTACCAACTGCCGTTGGGGTAGTCGATGCGGCCCTGGCCCTGCAGCAGTCCATTGACCAGGTCGCCGCGATAACGACCGCCATCGGGCAGGCGGGCATCGGGCGGCAACAGCGATTCGCCGTCGCCACAGGCACTGAGCAATAGGGTCAGGAGCAGGGGTACAAATGGGCGCATAACGGGTTCCGGAAATTTAGGGGACCGAGTATGCCGTAGCGATGCGACTTATATATAGAGAGGTTATGCGAAACAGCGTGAGCTGTTTCGCATCGGGGTTATTTCAGACGAAGCAGAGCGATAGTGGCTCGGCGATGTAGGCGGGTTTTTCCTCGCCTTCGATCTCCAGCGTGGCGGTGGCCTTGAGCAGCCACTGGCCGGGTTTCTTCTCGGTGGCATCGGTCAGTTCGACCTTGAGCCGCACCTTGGAGTCGACCTTCACCGGCTGGATGAAACGCACGCTGTCGAGGCCGTAGTTCACCACCATCTTCAGGCCCTGGGGCAGTACCAGGATGTCTTCCATCAGCTTGGGGATTAGCGACAGGGTCAGGAAACCGTGGGCGATGGTGCCGCCAAACGGTGTTTTCGCGGCCTTTACCGGGTCGACGTGAATGAACTGGAAGTCGCCCGTGGCTTCGGCAAACAGGTTGATACGCTCCTGGTCGATGGTGAGCCACGGCGAACGTCCGAGTTCCTTCCCGACATAATCTTTGAGCTCTGCAACAGGAACATAGGGCATTGAGACACTCCTTGGTTCAACGGTTTTTTAAGTGGCGGACCCAGCGCTTTGCGCTCTGAAATAACCACTGTAGATCATCATGGCGATCCGGCCCGGTAAACATCCATGCTTTTGGCGAATGCCGATTCATAGCGGCTGCGTGCTTATAATGCGCCACGGGATCTGGCGGGGAGAGGCGGTATGTTGCTACGCGGTTTGACATGGCTGGTGCTGTTCCAATTGCTCGGGACGGCGCTCAACCACTTGCTGTTGCCCGTGCTTCCGGGACCGATCATCGGCCTGTTGCTGCTGTTGGTATTCCTGGTGGTGCGCGGTGAAGTGGGCGAACCGCTGAGCCAGGCCGCCGGCAGCCTGTTGCGTTATCTGCCCTTGCTGCTGGTGCCGCCGGCGGTGGGAGTGATGGTTTATGCCCGGGATATCGCCGCGGATTTCTGGGCCATCAGCGGTGCGCTGGTGCTGTCGCTGGTGATCTCCATGGCCTTTGTCGGGGTGTTGATGCAGCGCCTGGTCAAGCGCCAGGGGCCGGGGGAGGAAGGCCGATGATTCTGGATTGGCAGGGTGCCTGGGCGGCAGTGATCCACCATCCTCTGTTCGGTATTGGCATCACCCTGGGCGCCTATCAACTGGTGCTGGCGGCCTTCGAGAAGACCCGCTGGATATTCCTGCAACCGGTGCTGGTATCCATGCTGCTGGTGATCGGTGTGCTGCTGGGCTGCGGGCTGAGCTACACCGAGTACCGCAAGAGCACCGAGTTCCTGAGCATTCTGCTGGGCCCGGCCACCGTGGCCCTGGCGGTGCCGCTGTACCTCAACCTGCGGCGCATCCGCCAATTGTTCTGGCCGATCTTGACTACGCTGGTGGTGGGCGGGGTTCTGGCCACCAGCCTGGGCGTGCTGCTGGGCTGGTGGTTTGGCGCCGAGCACATGATCCTCATGACCATGGCGCCCAAGTCGGTGACGTCGCCGATCGCCATGCTGGTGGCCGAGCAGATTGGTGGCGTCGCGGCGCTGGCGGCGGTGTTCGTGCTGATCACCGGGGTGATCGGGGCGATCTTCGGGCCGAGCATTCTCGATCGCCTGGGGGTCCATGGGCCGGAAGCGCGAGGCATGGCCCTGGGCATGACCGCCCACGCGGTGGGCACCTCGGTGGCCTTGCAGGAAAGCGACGAGTGTGGCGCCTTCGCGGCGCTGGCGATGAGTCTGATGGGTGTGGCCACAGCGGTGCTGTTGCCGTTGGCGGTGTCGTTGCTGGTTTAAGGATGGGTGTATGAGCCTGGCGCTGTTTCCGCTGAATACCGTGTTGTTTCCCAACTGCATTCTCGATCTGCAGATTTTCGAGGCGCGTTACCTGGACATGATCGGCCGCTGCATGAAGCAGGGCTGCGGTTTTGGCGTGGTGTGCATTCTCGACGGCGAGGAAGTGGGTACTGCAGCGCCGGGTTATGCCCTGGTGGGCTGCGAAGCGCTGATTACCGACTTCCATCAGCAGGACAACGGACTGCTGGGGATCAGGGTCAAGGGTGGCCGGCGCTTTCGCGTGCTCAGCAGCGAAGTGCAGAAAGACCAGCTGACCCTGGCTGAGGTGGAGTGGTTGCAAGAGGCTGCCGAGCAGCCCTTGCAGGAGGAGGACGCCGACCTGGTGGCCTTGCTCAAGGCCCTGGCCGAGCACCCCATGGTGGAGGCTCTGGATATGGGCAGCGAGGCCGAGGGGCAGTTGTCCCTGGCCAATCAGCTGGCCTATCTGCTGCCTTTTTCCGAACTGGACAAGATCGACCTGCTGCAACTGGATGACCCGCAACAGCGCCTGGATGCCATCCAGCAACTGCTGGATGAATTGCAAGGCGAGCTCTTTGCATGAGCCACGGGCCGTCGCCCGTGGCGGGTGTTCTCAATAGGCGTAGCGCAGCAGCGCATGAGGCAGATGCCGCACCGCCATAAATCCGCACATCAGCAACATCACCGGTAGCACCAGCCACCAGGCCTTGGCCGGCATCGGTTTGAGCGGCGCCGGCCATTGCACCAGGGTCAGGCTGGCGGCGCAGACCCCGGCCGCGAGCAGGGCGCCGGCGAGGATATCGGTGGGCCAGTGCGCCCCCAGGTACACCCGCGACAGGGCGATTGCCGCCGCTGGCAGGCAGCCCAGCAATAGCCAGGTCAGGCGCATTCTGGGTGGCTGGCCACGGCCGGCCAGTACGGCCAGCGCCAGGAACAGGGCGAAGGCGCCTGAGGAGTGGCCGCTGGGCATGCTGAAACTGGTGAGCGGATCGCTCAGCACTTCAGGGCGCACCCGGGCGAACAAGTGCTTGCAGGCGGTATTGGCCAGGGCGGTGAACAGCAGGGTGGCACCGGCGAACACGGCATGTCGCCATTGACGCAGGGCCAGCAGCAACAGGGTCAGCACCGCGCTGATGATGAACATGGCGCGAAACTCGCCGACCTGGGTGACCATCACCATGATCCGGTCCAGGGCCGGGTCACGGTGTTCCTGTACCAGGGCGACCAGCCCCTGGTCGAGCTGAGTCAGGTGGGGGTAGCCGATAAACAACCCGGCCAGCATCAGCAGGCTCAGGCCGGACATCAGCAAGGTGGCTCGGCGATGCTGACGCAGGCTGCTGTTGATGCTCAGGCCAAGCAGCAGCGCCAGGCTGCCGACCACCAGGCCGGCCTGTGGCCAGAAACCTTGCGGAAGTGGCAGGCGAATCGCCGCGCCAGTGGCCCAGCCCGGCAGCAGGTAGGCCACCGACCAGCCGGCACCGGCCAGCAGGCTGACCGCGACGAAGCGGGCGAAGGGCATGTCGAACATCCCGGCCACCATCGGCAGCATGGGGCGCAGTGGGCCGATAAAGCGCCCAACCAGCAGGCTGGCGATGCCATAGCGCTGAAAGTAGGTTTCGGCACCGTTGATCCACTGCGGGTTTTGTCGCAGGCCAGGCAGGCGTCGGATGCTCTGGTGGAAGCGTCGCCCCAGCAGGTAGGACACCAAGTCTCCCAACAGGCCGCCGCAGAAGCCCAGCAACAGGGTTTCACCCAGGGACAGCGCGCCATTGCCGGCCAATACCGCGATGGCGAACAGCAGCACCGTGCCCGGGACAATGATGCCGGCGATCGCCAGGCACTCCACGCAGGCAACGATGAATATGGCAACGGCCAGCCACTGTGGGTTGCTGGTCAGCCAGGCGGTCAGGCTGTCGAGCCATGGGCCCATGGGGTCACTCCATTGTTGATGGGTATCTGAAGGGGGATGCGTGGTGGCGATCAGTCGAGCAGCAGGTAGTCGCGGCCTTCGACCTGGCCGCGGCGCAGCGGGTTCCGCGTGCAGTAGGGCGCGTAGGCGGCATCGACGAAACGATACATGAGGTGTTCGTCGCGCCCCAGGGGGATACCCAGGCGGGTAGTTTGCAGAATATGTGGCACCGCGCTGCCAACGTCTTCGACGAAGAGGATTTCGTGATCGAAGCGCTTGGCATCCCAGATCGGCACCTTCAGGCCTAGGGCCTTGCATAGCAGGGTCTGGCCGGCACAGAGCTTTTGCACCGGACGTGGCCGCCCGCTGGCGTCCGGGTTGTTCAGCAGCATCTGCGCCAGGCTGGCGGGGCCGCAGATGTCGTCGATCCAGGGGTAGGCGGACTTGATCAGCACCGCATTGCCGGGCCCCTGGGCGCTGAAGTTCAGCGAGTCACCGCCACGGGCGTAGTACATATAGATGTGTCCGCCATCCAGAAACAACGCCTTACGCTTTTCCGTGTAGCCGAGGGAGGCATGGCTGCCTTTTTCCTCGCAGTAATAGGCTTCGGTCTCGATGATGCGTGCCGACAGCCACAGGTCGCCGACCTTGTGGCGAATGACCTTGCCCAGCAGCTCGCGCGCCAGCAGCTGCGCATCACGGTCGAAAAAGCAGTCGGGCAGGGCTTTGGGCAGCTTCGCGGAGGTCAGGATGGACATGATGGCGCTGGGTTATGGCGGAAAATGTGACAGAAGCATAACAACTCCAGGCTTAATTCAGGCTGAACCACAAGTATTTACACTCCATTACGACCATCCGCCTGTGACCGCTGTCCGTGAACGGGCGCGACAGCTATAATCAGCCGCTTTCCTCTTCGCCAAGACCACACCAGACCATGACTGAGTCCGTTCTTGACTACATGACCCGTTTGGGTCGCGCTGCCCGCCAAGCCTCTCGGGTGATCGCCCGTGCCACCACCGCGCAGAAGAACCGTGCGCTGCTGGCGGCTGCCGATGCATTGGATGCGGCACGACCGGAACTGACCGCAGCCAATGAACAGGATCTGGCCAGTGGTCGGGCCAACGGTCTGGAGCCGGCCTTGCTGGATCGCTTGGCGCTGACGCCTGCGCGTATCGACGAGATGATCGAGGGCCTGCGTCAGGTGGCCAAGCTGCCTGACCCCATCGGTGAAATCCGCGATATGCGCTACCTGCCTTCGGGTATCCAGGTGGGCAAGATGCGCGTGCCCCTGGGGGTTATCGGCATCATCTACGAGTCCCGGCCGAACGTGACCATCGATGCCGCCAGCCTGTGCCTGAAGTCCGGCAACGCCACCATTCTGCGTGGTGGTTCCGAGGCCATCCATTCCAACCGTGCCATTGCCACCTGCATCCAGCAGGGGCTGGCCGCCGCCGACCTGCCGCCCCATGTGGTGCAGGTGGTGGAAACTACTGACCGCGCGGCGGTGGGTGCGTTGATCACCATGCCCGAGTTCGTCGACGTGATAGTGCCCCGTGGCGGCAAGAGCCTGATCGAGCGGGTCAGCCGCGATGCCAAGGTGCCGGTGATCAAGCACCTGGATGGCGTCTGCCATGTATTTATCGACGTGGCTGCGGACCTGGACAAGGCGATCCGCATCGCCGACAACGCCAAGACCCAGCGCTACGCGCCGTGCAACACCATGGAAACCCTGTTGGTGCATGCCGGCATCGCCGAGCGCGTGCTGCCGCCATTGGCCGCAATCTACCGCGACAAGGGCGTCGAGCTGCGGGGCTGCGCGCAGACTCGCGCGATCCTCGGCGCCGATGTACTGGAGGCCACCGAAGAAGACTGGCGCACCGAATACACCGCGCCGATCCTCTCGATCCTGGTGCTGGACAACCTGGAGCAGGCCATCGAGCACATCAATACCTATGGTTCGCACCACACCGACTCGATCGTCACCGAAAACTTCAGTGACGCCCGGCGCTTCCTCAACGAGGTGGATTCCAGCTCGGTCATGATCAATGCCTCGACGCGCTTCGCCGACGGCTTCGAATATGGCCTGGGGGCGGAGATCGGCATTTCCACCGACAAGCTGCACGCCCGTGGCCCGGTGGGCCTGGAAGGGCTGACCAGCGAGAAGTACGTGGTGTTTGGCGACGGTCACGTGCGCACTTGATGGGCAAACGTATCGGCTTGCTGGGCGGCACCTTCGATCCAGTGCATGTCGGCCACTTGCGTGGCGCACTGGAGGTGGCCGAGTCCATGCAACTCGATGAGCTGCGCCTGACACCCAGTGCCAGGCCGCCGCATAGGGATACACCGCAGGTGTCGGCACTCGATCGTCTGGCGATGGTCCAGTGCGCGGTGGCGGGCGTTGCCCCCCTGGTGGTGGACGACCGCGAGCTGAAGCGGGACAAGCCGTCCTACACCATCGACACCCTGGAACAGATGCGCGCCGAACTGGCCGCGGACGACCAGCTATTTTTGTTACTGGGCTGGGACGCTTTTTGCGGCCTGCCCACCTGGCATCGTTGGGAAGAATTGCTCCAGCATTGCCACATCCTGGTGCTGCAACGCCCGGATGCCGATAGCGAGCCGCCGGATGCCCTGCGCAACCTGCTGGCGGCGCGCTCGGTGAGCGATCCGCAGGCCCTCGAAGGGCCGGGCGGACACATTGCATTCGTCTGGCAGACACCGCTTGCGGTATCCGCCACCCAGATCCGTCAACTGCTGGCCAGCGGTAAGTCGGTACGTTTCCTGGTGCCTGACGCGGTCCTGGCCTATATCGATGCGCACGGACTGTACCGTGCGTCGAACTAAAGCGGCGCGCTTGAAGGCACGAACAGTCGTGTATTGAAGCGCCCGAACATACGAGCAAAACGAGTTTTATATGACCAACAACGACGTAAACAAAGTAAAGCGCAAAGGCACCTTCAAAAGTGCACCGCTGCCGGAAAAAGTCATCAGCGGTGAGCCGCTCAAGGGCGAAGAGCTGGTCAAGGTTGCCGTAGCGGCCCTGGAAGACGTCAAGGCCCAGGACGTGCTGGTCATCGACGTGCGTGACAAGCAGAGCATCACTGACTACATGATCATCGCCACCGGTACCTCCAACCGCCAGATCGGCGCGATGCTGGACAAGGTTCGCGAGATGGTCAAAGCCCAGGGCGTCAAGCCGCTGGGTGAAGAAGGCAAGGGCGACAGCGACTGGGTACTGCTGGACATGGACGACGTCATTGTCCACATGATGACTTCCAACGCCCGTCAGTTCTACGATCTCGAGCGCCTGTGGAAAGGCGCCGAGCAGAGCCGTGCTGCCGATGGCAAGCACCACAGCCCTGAAGTCGGTCACGAGCACTTCAACAAGCTCAACAAAGACCAGGAATAAGGGACGGCTGTGCGCCTGCGTCTGATCGCTGTCGGTTCGCGCATGCCCAAGTGGGTGGAAGAGGGTTGGCACGAATATGCCAAGCGTCTGCCATCCGAATTGGCGCTGGAACTGGTGGAAATTCCGCTTAACACTCGGGGCAAGAACGCCGATGTGGCCCGCTTTATCCGTCAGGAAGGCGAGGCCATGCTGGCCAAGGTCGGGCCCAACGAGCGCATCGTCACCCTCGAGGTGCACGGCAAGCCCTGGAGTACCGAGCAACTGGCGGTGGAACTGGATCGCTGGCGCCTAGACTCGCGCACCGTGAACTTCATGGTCGGCGGCCCGGAAGGGCTGGCGCCGGAGGTTTGTGCGCGGGCGGATCAGCGTTGGTCGCTGTCGCCTCTGACCTTGCCCCACCCGCTGGTGCGCATCCTTATCGGCGAGCAGCTGTATCGCGCCTGGACCGTGCTCTCCGGGCACCCTTACCACAAGTAGCCCACGCCCCCCATGTCTCAGCCGATCCGTATCAAGGACCACGAAAAAGACGCCCGTCTGGTGCGTGGCCGGGTCGTGTTCGGCGCCATCATGGTGGTCTGCCTGATCGGTGTGCTGATTGCCCGCCTGTATTACCTGCAGGTGATCCAGTACGACTAT
The DNA here is from genome assembly GCF_049887815.1 of Pseudomonas sp. NFXW11. Taxonomy (NCBI): domain Bacteria; kingdom Pseudomonadati; phylum Pseudomonadota; class Gammaproteobacteria; order Pseudomonadales; family Pseudomonadaceae; genus Pseudomonas; species Pseudomonas sp. NFXW11. The sequence continues at coordinate 27,136 of NZ_JAGEKI010000010.1, forward strand.
CACTCCACGCTGTCGGAAAACAATCGGGTGCATGTGCAGCCGATTCCACCGACCCGCGGGCTGATCTTCGACCGCAATGGCGTGGTGGTGGCCGATAACCGGCCCAGCTTCAGCCTGAGCATGACCCGTGAGCGGTCGGGCAACTGGCAGCAGGTCCTCGATGTGATTGTCGAGGTGCTGGAGTTGACCCCGGAAGACCGAGTGCTGTTCGAGAAGCGCATGAAGCAGGGGCGGCGGCCCTTCGAGCCGGTGCCGATTCTGTTCGAGCTGACGGAAGAGCAGATCGCCCGGATCGCGGTGAACCAGTTCCGCCTGCCCGGGGTGGAAGTGGTGGCCCAGCTGGTCCGGCACTATCCCCAGGGCGCGCACTTCGCGCACTCCGTGGGTTACATGGGGCGGATCAACGAGAAAGAACTGAAGTCCCTGGACCCGGTGAACTACAGCGGTACCCACCATATCGGCAAGACCGGCATCGAGCGCTTCTACGAGCCGGAACTGCATGGCCAGGTGGGCTACGAAGAGGTCGAGACCAATGCTCGCGGCCGGGTGCTGCGGGTACTCAAGCGCACCGATCCGGTGCCGGGCAAGGACATTGTCCTGAGCCTCGACATCAAGCTCCAGGAAGCGGCCGAAGCGGCCCTGGGCGGGCGTCGCGGTGCGGTGGTGGCGCTGGACCCAAGTACCGGGGAAGTGCTGGCGATGGTCAGCCAGCCGAGTTTCGACCCCAACCTGTTCGTCACTGGCATCAGCTTCAAGGCCTACGCCGAGTTGCGCGATTCCATCGATCGCCCTCTGTTCAACCGGGTGCTACGCGGCCTGTACCCGCCGGGTTCGACCATCAAGCCGGCGGTGGCCATTGCCGGCCTGGACGCCGGGGTGGTGACGGCGTCGTCGCGGGTCTACGACCCGGGTTACTACCAGTTGCCCAACTACGATCACAAGTACCGCAACTGGAACCGTACCGGTGACGGTTATGTCGACCTGGACACCGCGATCATGCGTTCCAACGACACCTATTTCTATGACCTGGCCCACAAGCTGGGGATCGACCGGCTGTCTTCCTATATGAGCAAGTTCGGCATCGGGCAGAAGGTTTCCCTGGACATGTTCGAAGAGTCTCCGGGGCTGATGCCAACCCGTGAGTGGAAGCGTGCGACCCGGCGCCAGGCCTGGTTCCCGGGGGAAACCCTGATTCTCGGGATCGGCCAGGGTTATATGCAGTCGACCCCCTTGCAGTTGGCCCAGGCCACGGCGCTGGTGGCCAACAAGGGCAAGTGGAACCGGCCGCACCTGGCCAAGGCGATCGAGGGTGAAAAGCCGGTGGACCCGAACCCCATGGCGGATATCGTCCTGCGGGATCCTTCGGACTGGCTCAAGGTCAATCACGGCATGCAGCAGGTGATGCACGGCGCTCGCGGTACGGCGCGCAAGGCGGCCGTGGGCTCGCCGTATCGGATTGCCGGCAAGAGTGGTACCGCCCAGGTGGTGGCCATCAAGCAGGGTGAGAAGTACGACCGCTCCAAGGTTCAGGAGCGCCATCGCGACCACGCCCTGTTCGTGGCTTTCGCCCCGGCGGAAAACCCCAAGATCGTGGTCTCGGTGATGGTCGAGAACGGTGAGTCGGGTTCCGGGGTTGCCGCTCCGGTGGTGCGCCAGGTGATGGATGCCTGGCTGCTGGGTCCGGATGGTCAGCTCAAGCCCGAATTTGCCAGCCCTATGAGTGCGGAGGCTACGGCCCGTGAAGAGTAATTTCGACCGCATCCTCTCCAGTGAGGATGTGATGCGCCGTCGCGCGACGCTGCTGCAGCGCCTGCATATCGACGGCCCTCTGCTGGTGCTGCTGCTGACCCTGGCCGCCGGCAGCCTGTTCGTGCTGTATTCGGCCAGCGGCAAGAGCTGGGACTTGCTGGCCAAGCAGGCCTCCTCCTTTGGCATCGGCCTGGTGTCGATGATCGTCATTGCCCAGTTCGAGCCGCGCTTCATGGCCCGCTGGGTGCCTTTGGGCTATGTGTTCGGCGTGGTGCTGCTGGTGGTGGTGGACGTCATGGGCCACAACGCCATGGGCGCCACCCGCTGGATCAACATCCCCGGGGTGATCCGCTTCCAGCCCTCGGAATTCATGAAGATCATCATGCCGGCGACCATCGCCTGGTACCTGTCCAAGCGCACCCTGCCGCCCCATCTCAAGCATGTGGGGATCAGTCTGATACTGATCGGTATCCCATTTGTCCTGATCGTGCGTCAGCCCGACCTGGGCACCGCCTTGCTGATTCTCGCCGGTGGCACCTTCGTGCTGTTCATGGGGGGCTTGCGCTGGCGCTGGATCATCAGCGTGCTGGCCGCCGCCGTGCCGGTGGCCATCGCCATGTGGTTCTTCATCATGCATGACTACCAGAAGCAGCGGATCCTGACTTTCCTCGATCCGGAGAGCGATCCGCTGGGTACCGGCTGGAACATCATCCAGTCCAAGGCTGCCATCGGTTCCGGCGGGGTGTTCGGCAAGGGCTGGCTGCTGGGCACCCAGTCGCACCTGGACTTCCTGCCGGAAAGCCATACCGACTTCATTATCGCGGTGATGGGCGAGGAGTTCGGCCTGGTGGGTATCTGCGCGCTGCTGCTGATCTACCTGCTGCTGATCGGGCGCGGCCTGGTGATCACGGCCCAGGCGCAGACGTTGTTCGGCAAGTTGCTGGCGGGCAGCCTGACCATGACGTTTTTTGTGTATGTTTTCGTCAACATCGGTATGGTCAGTGGCTTGTTGCCGGTGGTGGGGGTGCCGTTGCCCTTCATCAGCTACGGAGGAACTTCGCTGGTGACGCTACTGTCAGCGTTTGGGGTTTTGATGTCGATCCATACCCATCGCAAGTGGATCGCGCAGGTTTGATTAAGGTGAAGAATTCAATGCAAGTAATGCGTGGCTGGGCCGCTCGGCATGCGCCGTGGGTCGGTCTGGTAGGCATCCTGGGGGCTGCACCCTGTGCGTTTGCCGGTGATTACGAAGGTTCGCCGCAGGTGGCCGAATTTGTCGGCGAAATGACCCGCGACTATGGTTTCGCCGGTGAGCAGCTGATGGGGGTGTTCCGCGAGGCCGAACGCAAGCAGTCGATTCTCGACGCCATCTCCCGGCCTGCCGAGCGCGTCAAGCAGTGGAAGGAATACCGGCCGATGTTCCTCACCGACGCGCGCATTGCCCGCGGTGTGGACTTCTGGCGCCAGCACGAAGCGGTGCTGGCCCGTGCCGAGCAGGAATATGGGGTGCCGGCCCAGGTGATTGTGTCGATCATCGGCGTTGAAACCTTTTTCGGTCGCAATACCGGGAATTACCGGGTGATCGACGCCTTGTCCACCCTGGGCTTCGATTATCCGCCCCGGGCCGAGTTCTTCCGCAAGGAGCTGCGCGAGTTCCTGCTGCTGGCCCGTGAAGAACAGCTCGACCCGCTGAGCCTCAAGGGCTCCTATGCCGGAGCCATGGGGCTGCCGCAGTTCATGCCGAGCAGTTTCCGCGCCTACGCGGTGGACTTCGACGGTGACGGCCACATCAATATCTGGACCAACCCGGACGATGCCATCGGCAGCGTCGCCAGCTATTTCAAGCGTCATGGCTGGGTTGCCGGCGAGCCGGTGGTCAGTCGTGCCGATGTGCGTGGCGATCGCGTCGACGAAGGCCTGACCACCGGGATCGAGCCGACCAAGACGGTCGGGGAGTTGCGGGCCCTGGGCTGGTCGAGTCATGATGCGCTGCGCGACGATATGCCGGTCACCGCCTTCCGCCTGGAAGGTGATAACGGTGCGGAATATTGGATGGGCCTGAAGAATTTTTATGCGATCACTCGCTATAACCGCAGCGTGATGTATGCCATGGCCGTACATCAGTTGTCTGAACAGCTGGTCCAAGCACGGGGCGTCAAGTAATGCTGGCAATGCCAATCCGCAAACCCCTGAAGCTGCTGGCGCTTGCCGCGTTGTCCCTGCTGGTGGTCAGTTGTTCCACCAGCCGCTCGCCGCAGCAGAAATCCTCGAGTGGCGTGCGCGCCATGCCTGGCCTGGACATCAACCGTGCCCACAAGGACGGTGCGCCTTGGTGGGATGTCGATGTGTCGCGCATCCCCGATGCAACCCCGACCCTGCATACCGGGCCCTACAAGGCCAACCCCTATACGGTGCTGGGCAAGACCTACTTTCCGATCCAGGAATCCAAGAACTACGTGGCCTCCGGCACGGCTTCCTGGTACGGCACCAAGTTTCATGGCCAGAACACCGCCAATGGCGAGGTCTATGATCTGTACGGCATGAGTGCCGCGCACAAGACCCTGCCGCTGCCCAGCTATGTCAAGGTCACCAACCTGGACAACAACCGCACGGTGATCCTGCGGGTCAACGATCGTGGTCCGTTCTACTCCGACCGCATCATCGACCTGTCCTATGCGGCGGCGAAGAAGCTTGGCTATGCCGAGACCGGCACCGCCCGGGTCAAGGTCGAAGGGATAGATCCGCAGCAATGGTGGGCCCAGCGTGGCCGTCCGGCGCCATTAATGCTCAACGAACCGCAAGTGGCGCAGAATAGCGCGCCGGTGGTCACGGCCTCGGCCGGCAGCGTCGAACAGTGGACGCCGCCACCTCAGCAACACGCCGCCGCAGCGGTTCCGCTGCAAGTGGACAACCGAGGCGGTGCCGCAGCAGCTTCAGGCCAGTATCTGCAGGTGGGCGCCTTCGCCAACCCCGACGCTGCCGAGCTGTTGCGTTCGAAATTGAGCGGGATGGTGAGCGCCCCGGTGTTCATCAGCTCGATCGTACGCAACCAGCAGACCCTGCATCGGGTCCGCCTGGGGCCATTCGGTTCGCCGGGTGAAGCCCAGCAAGCGCAGAACAGTGTGCGCCTGGCCAATCTGGGCCAGGCCAGCGTGGTCACTGCCGAGTAGAAAGATTGAAGGTCCGCTTGCGGTATTGGGGGGCGGACCCGGGTTGTTGGCTCGTCGAACAACAAAAGCCCGGCAAGGGTCTGTGAGTGAACAACTGCACACGCGACAGCTCTTTAGAAAGCTGTCTGAAATAGTTTTGCCCGCAAGGGCAAGTTTCCATTAGCAACTTCGAGAGACGGATGAACATCACCACCTTTGCCAAACGCCTGTGCCTGCTTGTCCCGCTGATCATCACGCCCGCCGCCTGGGCGGTCGAAGCGATGCCGTCGCCACCGCAACTGGCCGCCAAATCCTATGTGCTCATGGACGCCAGCAGCGGTAACGTGCTGGTGGAGAACAACGGTGACCAGCGCCTGCCGCCGGCCAGCCTGACCAAGCTGATGACCGCCTACATCGCGACCCTGGAAATCCGCCGTGGCCAGATCGGCGAGAATGATCCGGTAACCGTCAGCGAGAACGCCTGGCGTACCGGTGGTTCGCGGATGTTCATCAAGGTGGGCTCGCAGGTTACCGTCAGCGACCTGCTGCACGGCATCATCATCCAGTCGGGCAACGACGCCAGTGTCGCGGTCTCCGAGCACATCGCCGGTAGCGAAGACGCCTTCGCCGACATGATGAACAAGACTGCCGGCGACCTGGGCATGAGCAACAGCCACTTCATGAACCCCACCGGCCTGCCGAACCCCGAGCATTACTCGTCGGCCCATGACATGGCACTGCTGGCGCGCGCGATCATCCACGAAGATCCCGCACATTATGCGATCTACTCGCAGAAGGAATTCTTCTGGAACGGCATCAAGCAGCCCAACCGCAACCTGCTGCTGTGGCGCGACAAAACCGTCGACGGCCTGAAAACCGGCCACACCGACGAGGCCGGCTACTGCATGGTGTCCTCGGCGGTACGTGATGGCATGCGCCTGATCGCGGTGGTCTTCGGTACCAACAGCGAGCAGGCCCGTGCCGCTGAAACCCAGAAACTGCTGACCTACGGCTTCCGCTTCTTCGAAACCCAGACCTTCTACCAGAAGGGCACCGAGCTGGCTCAGGCCCAGGTGTGGAAGGGCACTTCGAACCAGGTCAAGGCCGGCCTGGCCGAAGACCTGACCATGACCATGCCTAAAGGCCAGCTCAAGAAGCTCGCTGCCAGCATGACCATGAACCCGCACCTGGTGGCGCCGATCGCCAAGGGCGACGTGATTGGCAAGGTCGAAGTGAAGCTCGACGACAAAGTGGTGCACAGCGCCGACCTGATCGCGCTGGACGCGGTCGAGGAAGGTGGTATCTTCCGCCGCATGTGGGATAGCATCCGTCTATTCTTCTACGGCTTGTTCAACTGATATTGTCGACCCGCGTGGCCCTCGTTCCGAAGTGGAGCGGGGGCCATGTTCGTCGCCACGGCTTACGAGGCCGTTACTGCCATGACAGACACTGACGTTAAGTCGCACAAGATTGAATTCCCCGTCGACGACTATCCGATCAAGGTGATCGGTGACACGGTTGTCGGCTTCAAGGACACCGTGATCGAGATCCTTGCCAAGTACGCCAAGCTGGACATCAAGTCCCTGGCCGAGCGTCAAAGCAGCAATGGCAAGTACACCACGGTACAACTGCACATCACCGCCACCGGTGAAGACCAACTGCGTGATATCAATAGTGCCCTGCGCGCTACAGGTGTCGTCCACATGGTGCTGTGATGTCACAGACGCTGGGCTTTCGTGAGCTTGGCCTGATGGCTTACGAGCCGGTCTGGCAGGCCATGCAGCGCTTCACCAATGAACGCGGCAGCGATGCTCCGGACGAAGTCTGGCTGGTGCAGCATGCTCCGGTGTTTACCCAGGGGCAGGCCGGCAAGGCCGAGCATCTGTTGCTGCCGGGAGATATTCCGGTGGTGCAGGCCGATCGTGGTGGTCAGGTGACCTACCACGGTCCGGGCCAGCTGGTGGCCTACCTGCTGCTGGATGTGCGCCGTTTGGGCTTTGGCGTGCGGGACCTGGTAAGCCGCATGGAGCAATGCCTGATCGAGCTGCTGGCCAGCTACGGCGTGCCGGCGGCGGCCAAGCCCGATGCACCGGGTGTCTATGTCGATGGGGCGAAGATCGCCTCGCTGGGCCTGCGTATCCGTCATGGATGCTCCTTTCATGGCCTGGCGCTGAACGTGGACATGGACTTGCAACCGTTTCGACGGATTAACCCCTGTGGTTATGCCGGGTTGCCCATGACCCAGCTGAGCGACCATGCAGGGCCGATTGAATTTGCCGAGGTAAGTGCCCGGCTGCGTGCGCAGCTCGTCAAACACCTCGACTATGCTGAGCAGACGACCCTAACGGGCGGAATCGACTGATATGACTACTGCGCAAGACGCTGTTCAAACCCTGATCCCGACGCTGGATGTTTCCGAGCGAGCGGCCCGTCCGAAAGTTGAAGCCGGCGTCAAATTGCGCGGTGCGGAAAAGGTCGCGCGTATTCCGGTGAAGATCATTCCGACCACCGAACTGCCGAAGAAACCGGATTGGATCCGCGTGCGTATCCCGGTTTCCCCGGAGGTCGACCGGATCAAGCAGCTGCTGCGCAAGCACAAGCTGCACAGCGTCTGCGAAGAGGCATCCTGCCCGAACCTGGGGGAGTGCTTCTCTGGCGGTACCGCCACTTTCATGATCATGGGCGACATCTGTACCCGTCGCTGCCCGTTCTGTGACGTGGGCCATGGCCGTCCAAAACCCCTGGATGTCGATGAACCGATGAACCTGGCGGTGGCCATCGCCGACCTGCGCCTGAAGTACGTGGTGATCACCTCGGTGGACCGCGACGACCTGCGTGACGGTGGTGCCCAGCACTTTGCCGATTGCATCCGCGAGATCCGCAAGCTGTCGCCGAATGTCCAGCTGGAAACCCTGGTGCCCGATTACCGTGGCCGTATGGATGTCGCCCTGGAAATAACCGCTGCTACGCCACCGGATGTGTTCAACCACAACCTGGAAACCGTGCCGCGCCTGTACAAGGCCGCGCGTCCGGGTTCGGACTACCAGTGGTCGCTGACCCTGTTGCAGAAGTTCAAGCAGCTGGTGCCCCATGTGCCGACCAAGTCCGGGCTGATGCTGGGCCTGGGCGAGACCGACGATGAAGTCATCGAAGTGATGAAGCGCATGCGTGAGCATGACATCGACATGCTGACCCTCGGCCAGTACCTGCAGCCGTCGCGCAACCACCTGCCGGTCCAGCGTTTCGTGCATCCGGACACCTTTGCCTGGTTCGCCGAGGAAGGCTACCGGATGGGCTTCAAGAACGTTGCCTCCGGCCCGCTGGTGCGTTCTTCCTACCATGCCGACGAGCAGGCCAAGCTGGCCAAAGAAGGCCTGGTTTCCTGATCGACCTGCCCGCAAGGCTGCGGCCTTGCGGGCAGTTTCCCGGCTCTTTCGAGCACCTGGGCCATTCCAGCGGTTTTTTATCCCGCTCGGGCAGCCCCAACACTTCAGTTTCAACAGATTCATGGCTACTGTGCTGGGGTGAATCCACACAGGGAGAATCTGCATGCCCATCCAACCGACTGCCGCCCTTCATGCCCACCTGCCCGTACCGGCCCTGGCCGCGGAAGGCACCATTGGCCTGATCGCCCCTGCCGGCCCCGCAGCCCTGGATACCGAAAAGGCCCGCCAATGGATGCGTTCCCGGGGCTACCAGCTGCGGATCTTCCCCGGGGTCGGGCAGCAGCAAGGCTATCTGGCCGGTAGTGATCAGGTGCGTCTCGACGATCTACATGCAGCCTTCGCCGACCCGGAGGTGGACACCATTCTCTGCCTGCGCGGTGGTTATGGCAGCCCGCGGCTGCTGGACAAGATCGACTACGACCTGCTGCGACGTAATCCCAAGCCCTTTATCGGCTACAGCGATATCACCGCCTTGCACCTGGCCATCAACCGCTATGCGGGGTTCGTCAGCTTTCACGGCCCGATGCTCAATGCCGACTTGCTGGGCGATAAGCAGCCGCCCACCGAGGCCTCTTTCTTCAACCTGCTCAGGGGGCAGGTCAAGGCCGGCAGCCTGCTACCCCACCCGGTGGCTTTCCCCTTGACCACGGTGGAACCGGGCATTGCCCAAGGCCCGCTGCTGGGGGGTAACTTGTCGATCATCGCCAGTACCCTGGGCACGCCGTACGAGATCAATACCGACGGCATCATCCTGTTTATCGAGGACGTCAACGAGCCGCTGTACCGCATCGACCGGCTGCTCAATCATCTGCGCCTGGCGGGCAAGCTCGACGGGGTGCGCGGGGTGCTGGTAGGCGATGTGGCGGGAGTGGACTTCAGCGCCTTGTGCGGCCTGCTCAAGCAGACCTTCGAGCCGCTGCGGATTCCGCTGCTGGCGGGGTGGCGCAGCGGGCATTGCGATCCCAACCTGAGTTTGCCCATGGGCGCGCTGGTGCGCCTGGATGCGGGGGCCAGGGAGCTGACCCTGGCGCAGGACGTGGTGTTCAAGTAGTTGAGATGGCGAAGGGCCGGGCCCTTCGCCGGGTTCCGAGCTAGCGGTTGCGCAGGCTGTCCAGCAGCTTGTGGGTCGGGTAGCCGTCTGCCGGCCAGCCCAGGGCTTGCTGGGCACTGCGAATGGCCTTGCGGGTATTGGCGCCGATGATTCCGTCCGGGTTGCCGGCGTCGTATTGGTTGGCGCTGAGCAGGGTCTGCAATTCAATGCGTTCGGAACGACTCAGTGGCAGGTCATCCTTGGGCCAGCCGCCGCTGATCATCCCGGCGCCATTGAAACGCTCCGACAACAGGTTGACCGCCAGGGCGTAGGACGACGAGTTGTTGTACTTGAGCACCGCCCGGAAATTATCCAGGATCAGGAAGGCCGGCCCGCGGTAGCCCGCTGGCAGCAGCAGCGAGGCGGAGAGCTGTTCCGCGCCATAGGGCAGGGCCTTGCCATTGACCGGAACCATCCCCAGGCGCAGCCATTCGCCCACGCTCTTGCGGGTGCTGGCGTCGGCCAGGGCGTAGTCGAAGCCGCTGTTGAGCTGGACTTCCAGGCCCCAGGGCTGGCCTTTCTGCCAGCCGGAGCTTTGCAGGTAGTGCGCGGTGGAGGCTAGGGCATCGGCCGGGCTGTTCCAGATATCCCGGCGGCCGTCGCCGTCGAAGTCCACGGCATGGGTGTTGTAGGTGGTGGGTATGAACTGGGTCTGGCCCATGGCGCCGGCCCAGGAGCCGAGCATCTTCTCCGGCTGGATGTCGCCGTGCTGGATGATCTGCAAGGCGGCGATCAACTGGCTGTTGGCAAAAGCCGGGCGTCGTCCTTCATAGGCCAGGGTGGCCAGGGAGCGGATCACCGACTTGTTGCCCTGGAAATCACCGAAATTGCTTTCCATGCCCCACACCGCCACCAGTGCCTGGCGATCCACGCCATAGCGCTGTTCGATGCGCTGCAGGATGTCGCTGTACTGCACCAGCAGTGCCTGGCCCTTGCGTACCCGTACCGGCGACAGTGCGCCATCCAGGTACTCCCAGACCGGACGGGTGAATTCCGGCTGGCTACGGTCGGCCTTGATCACGCTCAGGTCCGGAGTGACTCCGGCGAAGGCCTGGTCGAACACCTCGGGGCGAATGCCCGCATTCAAGGCTTCGGCACGGAAACCGCTGAGCCATTGCTCGAAACTCATGGTGGGCTGGATGTCCAGGTTGTCGACGGCCAGCGGCGCGACAGTGGCAGGTGCGGCAAGGGGGGCTGCCTGGAGGGCGGGCAACGGTTGGGCGTCGGCGGCGGTGGGTTTTTCCGCGCAGGCGACTAGCAGAATCAGGCTGGAGGCAGCGATCAGTTGGCGCATCTGCCAACGACGGGAAAGACAAAAGGGCATGCACAGGTCCAGAGAGAAAAACAATCAGGTGCAGACCTTATCATGCCAACGGGGTTCTGGGCTTCAGGCGGCCAGAAAGTAAGAAGCCTCCCAGCTTTTAGACTGGAAGGCTTCGCGGTGGTAGCTGCCTTTGCCCTTGGCCGGGCGTTCCTGACGGCTGCGGAACAGTGGCTGGGCAATGATGGATTTGGCCTTGTTGGGGCCATGCTTGGATGGCTTCTTGCTCATGTCGAGTGCTCGCTGGCTTGGGAATAGAGGGTGTTGCGGTGCGCATCATCGGCCAGAGTGCACAGGCTGTCCAGTACTCTGGTGCAGCAGAATGGTCTGTGCAGAGACTTACTGGTCAGCGGGCAAGGCCAGGCGCTGGCCAGCCATCAGCAGCGACAGGCGGCTCAGGCTGCTCCACGGGGAACCGCTGGCCTGGCCCTTGATCTGCGCGTCGATGCGTTGCGCATCCAGCAGCAGCTGGTTCCAGCGCGGTGCGGAATAGCGCTGCAAGGCCTTGCTCATCAGCGGCTTGCGCTTGTCCCAGACCGGCGGTCGCGCCTGGCTGAAGACCTTGTCCAGGGGCACGCCCTGGCTGAATTGCAGGGCCAGGCCTGCCAGCAACCGCAGTTCCCGGGACAGGGCCCAGAGAATCACCGGCGGTTCGACGCCTTCGCCCCGCAGCCCTTCGAGCATGCGCAGGGCGTGGGCGGCCTCGCCGTTGAGAACCGCATCCACCAGGCCGAAGACATCGAAGCGGGCGCTGTCGGCCACGGCGGCCTGCACCGTTTCCACGGTGATCTGTCCACCCTCGGCCATCAGCTTGAGCTTTTCGATTTCCTGGGCGGCGGCCAGCAAGTTGCCTTCCACCCGGGCGGCAATCAGTTCCACGGCATCCTGGCTGGCGGACAGCCCGGCCTGGGACAGGCGCTGGCGAATCCACTGCGGCAACTGGTTGGCATCCACTGGCCAGATCTGCACGAACTGGGTCTGGGCACCTTCGATCAGGGCCTTGCCCCACTTGGTTTTCTGCGCGCTGCCGTCGAGCTTGGGCAGGCTGATCAGCAGCACTGTGTCGTCGGCCGGGCGTGAACAGTATTCGATCAGTGCCGCCGCGCCCTTGTCTCCCGGCTTGCCCGAGGGCAGGCGCAGTTCCAGCAGGCGCTTCTCCGCGAACAGCGACATGCTGGCCCCGGCCTGCAGCAGGGTGCCCCAGTCGAAGTTGGCGTCGGCGCTGAATACCTGGCGCTCGTCGAAGCCCTGCTGGCGTACAGCAGAACGGATGGCGTCGGCGGCTTCCTGGCAGAGCAGGGGGTCATCGCCACTGATCACGTAGACCGGAGCGAGGCTGCCTTGCAGGTGTTTGCCGAGTTGAGCGGGAGCAAGTTTCATAGGCGGGTGCCAGTGGGGCGCTTGAGCGCCCCACCAGGCTTACTGGTTCGGTAGTTCCAGGGGGGACTGGCGCGGTGTTTCCGCCTCAGCCTTGCGTGCAGCTTCCAAGGCCTGGGCTTCTGCCCGGGCTTTGGCTTCGGCGGTGGCCGACAGCTCGTCGAGCTGTTGAGGCGTCAGCAGTTGCAGGCGGATCAACATGCGCTGGATCAGGTCGCGGCGCATTTCCTTGTAGGTCTCGGATGCTTCCTGGGAAGAGCCGGTGATGTTGTTGCCGTCGTGCAGGAAGACTTTCTGCACTTCCAGCTTGTCGTTGAGCAGGTGCAGGTTGTCGTGAGTCAGGATCTCGTAGCGCAGAATGGTGCTGACTTCATACTCGGCGGAAGCGCCGCCACCGGTGTAGCTGAGGGTGCGCTGGGCATTCTCTTCATTGAGCAGCACCAGTTTGTAAGGCGCGCCGGCATGTACCCGCACTCCGCTGTTTTCCAGCTGCTGCTCAAGCATTTTCACGGTGGGGCCGTAAGCGTCGCGCGCGCTCAGGTCCAGCTCCTTGATAGTCAGTTCCTGGGTGCCGGTGCCGCGCAGCTGGAAGCCGCAGGCGCTCAGCAGCACGGCCAGGCCCATCACCAGCAGATTACGTTTGATCATGTATTGCTCCCCTTGAAACCATATGGGCCCATCTTGTGGCCCTTAAAGGTTTTGTTCGGCGCCCGATCCGCGATCGGGCACCTGATCCAATTTAGCTGGCGACGATATTGACCAGTTTGCCCGGCACCACGATGACCTTGCGAATCGTCAGGCCCTCGGTGAAGCGCAGCACATTCTCGTTGCTGCGCGCCGCCGCTTCGACTTCCTCGCGGCTGGCGCTGGCTGGCATTTCGATCTGGCCACGCAGCTTGCCATTGACCTGAATCACCAGTTGCAGGCTGTCCTGGACCAGGGCGCTTTCGTCCAGGGTCGGCCAGCCGGCATCGATGATGGCGCCGTTCTGACCCAATTGGGCCCACAGCTCGTGGCTGATGTGCGGGGTGATCGGAGCCAGCAGCAGGGCCACGGTCTGCAAGCCTTCCTGCAGCAGGGCACGGTCCTGGTCGCTGCCTTGCGGGGCTTTTTCCAGGACGTTCATCAGGGTCATCACCTGGGCGATGGCGGTGTTGAACTTGTGGTGCTGGCCGACATCCTGGCTGGCCTGCTTGATGGCCAGGTGGATGGCACGGCGAATGACTTTCTGTTCGTCGCTGAGGCTAGCGAGATCCAGTGCCCCCGGCAGCCCTTGGCTGACATGGGCCTGGGCCAGGCGCCAGACGCGCTTGAGGAAGCGGTGCGCACCCTCGACGCCGGAGTCGGACCATTCCAGGCTCAGCTCGGGCGGCGAAGCGAACATCATGAACAGGCGGCAGGTATCGGCGCCGTACTGTTCGATCATCGATTGCGGGTCGACACCGTTGTTCTTCGACTTGGCCATCTTCTCGGTGCCACCGATTTCCACCGGCAGGCCGTCGCTGATCAGCTTGGCGCCAATGATCTTGGCCTTGCTGTCACGTTCCAGCTCGACGTCCGCCGGGTTGTACCAGGTGTAGCTGCCATTGGCTTCGCGGCGGTAGTAGGTTTCGGCAATCACCATGCCCTGGGTCAGCAGGTTCTGGAACGGCTCGTTGGAACTCACCAGGCCTTCGTCACGCATCAGCTTGTGGAAGAAACGCGCGTAGAGCAGGTGCAGGATGGCGTGTTCGATACCGCCGATGTACTGATCCACTGGCAGCCAGTGGTTGGCCGCTGCCGGGTCTACCAGGCCGCCTTCATAGTGTGGCGAGGCGTAGCGGGCGTAGTACCACGAGGACTCGACGAAGGTGTCCATGGTGTCGGTTTCACGCTTGGCCGGCGCGCCGCATTTTGGGCAGTTGCACTCGTAGAATTCGGGCATGCGCGCCAATGGCGAACCGGCGCCATCGGGTACCACATCTTCTGGTAGCACCACTGGCAGTTGGTTCTCCGGGACGGGAACGTCGCCGCAGCTGTCGCAATGGATGATCGGAATCGGGCAGCCCCAGTAGCGCTGGCGGCTGATACCCCAGTCGCGCAGGCGGAACTGGGTGCGCGATTGACCGAGATTCTTCTTCAGCAGGGCGACTTCGATGGCGTCGAATGCGCCCGGGAAATCCAGGCCGTTGAACTCGCCGGAGTTGATCAGTGTGCCGTGCTCGCCATAGGCGTCCTGCCACGGGGCTGGGGTCTCATCACCGGCGCTGGTGCGGACCACGGCCTTGATCGGCAGGCGGTACTTGCTGGCGAATTCGAAGTCGCGCTCGTCGTGGGCCGGTACGGCCATTACCGCACCGTCGCCGTAGTGCATCAGCACATAGTTGGCGACCCACACCGGCAGTTTCTCGCCGGTCAGCGGGTGTTCGACGAACAGAGTGGTCGGCAGGCCTTTTTTCTCTTGGGTCGCCATGTCGGCTTCGGCGACGCTGCCGCCCTTGCACTCGGCGATAAAGGCTTGCAGTTCGGCATCGTTCTGCGCAGCCAGGGTGGCCAGTGGGTGTTCGGCCGCCACGGCGACGTAGGTCGCGCCCATCAGGGTGTCTGGACGGGTGGTGAAGACTTTCAGGGTGCCGGCTTCGCCGATCGACGCCTGGTCGTAGGGGAACTGCACTTCCATCCCGCGGGACTTGCCGATCCAGTTGCGCTGCATGGTCTTGACCTGCTCGGGCCAACCCGGCAGTTCGTCAAGGCTCTCCAGCAGCTCATCGGCATAGGCGGTGATCTTGAAGTAGTACATCGGGATTTCGCGCTTCTCGATCAGCGCGCCGGAACGCCAGCCGCGGCCATCGATCACCTGCTCGTTGGCCAGTACGGTCTGGTCCACCGGGTCCCAGTTCACGGTGCCGTTCTTGCGGTAGATCACGCCCTTTTCGAACAGGCGGGTGAACAGCCACTGCTCCCAACGGTAGTAGTCCGGCTTGCAGGTGGTGACCTCGCGGGACCAGTCCACTGCCAGGCCCAGGCTGCGCAGCTGGGTTTTCATGTAGGCGATGTTTTCGTAGGTCCACTTGGCGGGAGCCACGTTGTTCTTCATCGCGGCGTTTTCCGCCGGCATGCCGAAGGCGTCCCAGCCCATGGGTTGCAGGACGTTCTTGCCCTGCATGCGCTGGTAGCGGGAAATCACGTCGCCGATGGTGTAGTTGCGCACGTGCCCCATGTGTAGCTTGCCGCTGGGGTAAGGGAACATCGACAGGCAGTAGTAGGTCTCCTTGCCTGGCTGTTCACTGACTTCAAAGGACTTTTGCTCATCCCAGAACGACTGGGCGGCGGCTTCGATCTCACGGGGCTGATAGTGTTCGTGCATGGCTACTTTTGTACTGGATAGGGGTGGCCTAATCCTCTTCAACGCAACCTGGGGTAGGGATGACGCCAGATATGGCGTTTTTCGCTGCCCGGTGGAGCTGGAAGTGGAGTGACAGGAAGCGCCGTAGCATACATGACCGCGCTCTGCCTAGGGAAACCCTGATTACACGGGCGGGCCGTTGGTCGCAGCGATGCGTCGCCTACGGCTGTCCGACTAAGCTCAAAAAGGGGAGTGAGTCTTATTCTTCGATGAGGTGAGCGGATGCTTGAATTGCAGCAAAAAGCTACAGAACCGGAGGTGTATGAAAGGCTGCTGAATCGACTGGCCCTGGCCCTGGATGTGGCAAGAACCGCGGATCGACTGCGCAATGAACGGCCAGCCGAATTGGAATTGCGGGGGTTGAGCCACGCCGAGTTCGAATTGATCAGGGCCTACCTGGCCCGCAACCAGCGAGACATGCAGGTCAGTGTATTGGGCAGTCTTGCGCACCAGGAAATGCCCCGTTCAACCAACATCGTCTGGTTGAAGGATCAGGCGCCCGTCAAGGATTCGGTGACAGTCCGATCCCGGCTGTTCAAGTAAGTCCCAGGGCCCCTCAGGTGGGTCGAGTGAGGTCGTTGCCGAGGACCTCAAGCGCAAAAGTGTTTGGCATCGGTTGTTGCCGCATGGTCATCCCCTTTAGGCTTCGGGCATCTTTTGGAGATGCTCGATGCCTTTTCGTTACTTCATCAAACAGCTGCTGCTGCCCCCTGGAATCCTCCTGCTTCTGCTATTGCTTGCCTGGAGCCTGCGTCGTTCCCGGCCGCGCCTGGCACGCTGGTGCTTTGCCTTTGGCTTGGGCGGCTTCTGGCTGATGAGCCTGCCGGTGATGGTGGAGTGGGGCGCCCGCGGGCTTGAGCAACTGCCGCCCCTGCAGCAGAGCCAGTGGGCCAATCTGGCCCAGCAGGCGGATGCGATAGTGGTACTGGGTTCCGGTCGTGAGCGAGGCGATCCGGCCTGGGGGGCCGATCAGCCCACTGGCGTGGGGCTGGAGCGCGAGCGTTATGCCGCGCGCCTGGCCAAGGCCTCAGGCTTGCCGTTGTTGACCAGTGGCGGCCTGCATTACGGTACGCCGCCCACCGAGGCGGCGTTGATGGCCGAGTCGCTGCTCAGTGATTTCGGCGTAACGGTACGCTGGCAGGAAGGGCGTAGCCGCACCACCTGGGAGAACGCGCAGTTCAGCGCCGAGGTTCTGCTGCCCCTGGGCATCAAGCGGGTAGTGGTGGTGACCCAAGCCTGGCATATGCCCCGCGCTGCCTGGAGCTTCGAGCACGCAGGGTTTGACGTGGTGCCGGCGCCGGTGGGCTTTCTCGGGGTGGACAATGCCCGGCCGCTAGGGGGCTGGATGCCTGAGTTCAAGTCGATCTGGCAAAGTGGCCAGTTGCTCAACGAGGCGGTGGGGCAGTTGGGTTATCGAGTGTTCTATCGCTGAGCACCGGCTCCCACGGGAGCCGGTTTGCCAGCGAATGGGTTCAAACCGTCTTGGCAATCCGGCTGGCCAACAAGGCCCAGCCGAACAACAGGGCGCAGAGCACCGCCAGTGGCCACGAACGCCATTGCAGGTAAGGCGTGAGGTTGTGCATGGGCACCACTTCGCCATACAAAACGCCGCGCTCGAACTGGGGGATCTGCGCAGTGATCTTGCCGAACGGGTCGATCAGCCCGGTGACGCCATTGTTGGTGGCGCGGATCATCCAGCGCCCGGCCTCCAGGGCGCGCATCTGTGCCATCTGCAAGTGCTGCAAGGGGCCGATCGAGGTGCCGAACCAGGTGTCGTTGCTGATGGTCAGCAGCAGATCGCTGCGAGCCGAGAGACTGGCGGCGAACTCCGGGTAGACCACTTCGTAGCAGATGAACGGCGCTACCTGATAGCCCTTGGCCTGCAGCAACGGCTGATCGGCCGGACCGCGGGCGAAGTCCGACATCGGCAGGTTGAAGAAGTCGATCAGGCCGCGCAGCACTTCCTGCAAGGGGACGTATTCACCGAAAGGCACCAGCTTCTGCTTGAGGTAGGTGCCATCGCCTTCACCGGTCACGGTAATGCCGTTGAAGTAGCGTTTCTCGTGGTGCACCAGTTGGCGTACCGGCACCCCGGTGATCAGTGCGGAATGACGCTCGGCGGCGAAGCTGCCCATCATCGTCAGGTAGCCCTCGGCCGACTCCTTGAGCACCGGCACCGCGGTTTCCGGCCAGATCAGCAGGTCCACGCGCTTGCTGCTGAAACTCATGTCGCGGTACAGCGCCAGCTGGGCGTTGAGCTGGGCCGGGTCCCATTTCATGCTTTGTTCGATATTGCCCTGGATCGCCGCCACCGACAGTGGTGCTCCCGCCGGGCTGGTCCAGGCGTGGCCCTTGAGGGCCAGGCCGGCGATCCAGGGGGCGGCCAGCAGTAGCAGGCCGGCGCCGATAAAGCCTTTGCGTCCGCCCTGTATCAGGCGCGGCAGGTTGTAGAGCAGCGCCGCGGTCAGTGCCAGGACGAAGGAAATCAGCCAGATACCGCCCACCGGCGCCAGGCCGGCCAGGGGCCCATCGAGCTGGCTATAGCCGGAATAGAGCCAGGGGAAACCGGTGAGAAACCAGCCGCGAAATGCTTCCTGGCCCAGCCACAGGGCAGCGAATGCCAGGGCATCGGCCAGTGGCGCTTCGTTGCGCCGCAACCAGCGCGCCCAAAGCCAGGCGGGCAGGGCGAAGAACCAGGCGATGGCGGCGATAAAGGCCAGCATCAGCAGCCCGGCGAGCAGGGCCGAGGCGCCACCGTAGGTATGAATGCTGACGTAGATCCAGCTGGTGCCGGCGCCGAACAGGCCAAAACCGAAGCACCAGCCACGCCACAGGGCCTGGCGCGGCGTCAGCTGGCGCAGGCCGGCATAGAACAGACCCACTGCCAGCAGTGCCAGGAGCCAGATGTTGTAGGGCGCGAGCGCCAGGGTGGTGATGGCGCCGGCAGCCATCGCCAGCAGATTGCCGGGCCAGCCAGCTTGGGTTGAGCGCTGCAAGAGGCGTTTCATCGGCTCTTTCCTGTTGCGCGCCGGGGAGGGCGCGAGGCGATGGAGTGGGTGGGTTCGAATACCCTTGGAGTCACACAGCGCTGTGCCGCCAGCTCTCCCCCGCAGGCCATCGCCTGGGGCCGGGGTAACGGCCGCAGGGCGCTGGTCAGGTGCGGGGAAAAGCTGATGACCCTTGCCCTCAGCGGGAAATAGGGGTCAGGCGCAGCAGGTGAATCCGCCGGCTGTCGGCGTTCAGCACGCGGAAGCGATAGTTGCCGATTTCAGTGATTTCGTTGCGTTTTGGCAAGTGGCCGAAGGCACTCATCACCAGGCCACCGACGGTATCGAACTCGTCATCAGAGAAGTCGCTGTCGAAGAACTCGTTGAAGTTCTCGATCGGGGTCAGCGCCTTGATCAGGAAATCACCGCTGGGCAGGGGCTTGATGTAGCTGTCTTCCTCGACGTCGTGCTCATCCTCGATGTCGCCGACGATCTGCTCCAGCACATCCTCGATGGTCACCAGGCCCGCCACGCCGCCGTATTCGTCGATGACGATGGCCATATGGTTGTGGTTGGCGCGGAACTCGCGCAATAGCACATTCAGGCGCTTGGACTCGGGGACGAAGGTCGCCGGGCGCAGCAGGTCCTTGATGTTGAAGCTGGCGCCGTTCTCCTTGAGGATCAGCGGCAGCAGGTCCTTGGCCAGCAGGACGCCCATCACGTCGTCATGGCTTTCGCCAATCACCGGGTAGCGCGAGTGCGCTGAGTCGATGACCGCGGGCAAGAACTCCCGGGGAGTCTGGGTGGCCTTGATGCTGATCATTTGCGAGCGCGGGACCATGATGTCCCGTACTTGCAGGTCAGCGACCTGGATGGCGCCTTCGACGATGGCCAGTGCCTCGCTGTCCAGCAATTTGTTCTGATGGGCTTCGCGCAGCAGCTCCAGCAGCTCCTGGCGGCTTTTCGGCTCATGGGCAAAAGCCTGGGTGAGTTTGCCCAGCCATGACTTTTGCCCGTTGCTCGATCGATCTTCGCTCATAGCGATTGCTCTGAATCCTTGGTTGTTACAGGTGGTTGTCGGTCAGTGTTCGTCGTCTGCATAAGGGTCAGGATGACCCAATTCTGCAAGCAACGTTCGTTCCAGTGCTTCCATTTCTTCGGCTTCGTCGTCATCTATATGGTCGTAACCCAACAGATGCAAGCAGCCGTGAATGACCAGATGGGCCCAGTGGGCCTTTACATCCTTGCCTTGTTCGGCCGCCTCGCGCTCGACCACCGCAATGCAGATCACCAGATCACCCAGTAAGGGAATATCCAGCAACTCATCCGGTACGTCCGCAGGAAATGACAGCACATTGGTTGCGTAATCTTTATGACGCCAGGTGTGATTCAGCTCACGTCCCTCGGCTTCGTCCACCAGGCGGATGGTCAGTTCCGAGTCGGCGCTACGCTGGCGCAGGGCCAGCTCGCACCATTGGCGGAACTCTTCATCGCTGGGGGCCGGCTGCTGGCTGGCGCGTTGCAGGTCAAGCTCAAGCATCGTGGCGATTGCCCCTGTCGGCGACGGCCTTGGCGGCTTCGTCGGCGCTGTGCAACTCGAAGCGCTCGTAGGCTTCGACAATGCGTTGCACCAGCGGATGGCGCACCACGTCCTTGGGCATGAAATGGGTGAAGCTGATGCCGGGCACATCCTTGAGCACGTTGATCACATGAGCCAGGCCCGACTTGGTGCCCTTGGGCAGGTCGACTTGGGTGATGTCACCGGTGATCACCGCCGTGGAGCCGAAACCGATCCGGGTCAGGAACATCTTCATCTGTTCCACGGTGGTGTTCTGGCTTTCGTCGAGGATGATGAAGCTGTTGTTCAGGGTGCGGCCGCGCATGTAGGCCAGGGGGGCGATCTCGATCACCTGGCGCTCGATCAACTTGGCCACGTGCTCGAAACCGAGCATTTCATACAGGGCGTCGTACAACGGGCGCAGATAAGGGTCGATCTTCTGCGCCAGGTCGCCGGGCAGGAAGCCGAGTTTCTCGCCGGCTTCTACCGCCGGGCGCACCAGCAGGATGCGTCGCACCTGCTCGCGCTCCAAAGCGTCCACGGCGCAGGCCACCGCCAGGTAGGTCTTGCCGGTACCGGCCGGGCCGATGCCGAAGTTGATGTCGTTGCCGAGGATTTCCTTGACGTAGCGCTGCTGGTTCAAGCCCCGCGGGCGAATCATGCCCTTGCGGGTGCGCAGGGCCACGGCGGCGTCGGCCACGCTGGGGTTGTCCAGCTGTTCCACGGCAGATTCCTGGAGGAACAGGTGCACCAGGTCCGGGGACAGTTCAGTGCCCTTGGTTTCCCGGTAAAGGCGGCGCAGAAGGGTTTCCGCGGAAGTGGTGCGCTTGGGTTCGCCGATCAGTTCGAACTGATTGCCGCGATTGCGGATCTCGATCGTCAGGCGCTGCTCGATCAAGCGCAAATGCTCGTCGAACTGCCCGCACAGATTGGCGAAGCGGTGAGCCTCGAAGGGTTCGAGGATGAAGCGATGAGGTTCTATGGGTGCGTTCAAGGTCGTTTTTTAGCCGCCCAACGGCAATAAGGAAGAATTCAAGGATAACGCCAGCGGCTTGGGCGCGAAAGCTCTTATGCAGGGCAATGGCCGCCGGCGCTTTGCAGGCCGGCCGCCGTCTCTCACGCCAGCAACGAACCGCGCAGCGAGTGGGGCTGTGCCGAGTCGATATGCACGTCGGTGAACTGGCCGATCAGTGTGGGATCGTCGCAGCGGAAGTTGACGATACGGTTGTTCTCGGTCCGCCCCTGCAATTCGCCCGGGTCCTTCTTGGAGTAATCGGTGACCAGGATGCGCTGCACCGACCCGACCATTTGTCGGCTGATCTCGAAACCCTGCTGGTTCAGGCGGTGCTGCAAGGCATTGAGACGCTCCTTCTTCAGCGCCTCCGGGGTCTCGTCGGCCAGGTCGGCGGCCGGAGTGCCCGGGCGCTGGCTGTAGACGAAGGAGTAGGAGAAGTCGAACCCGACATCCTCGATCAGCTTCATGGTCTGCTGGAAGTCTTTTTCCGTCTCGCCGGGGAAGCCGACGATAAAGTCCGAACTGATGCAGATCCCGGGCACAGCTGCCCGCAGCTTGCGCAGCTTGGACTTGTACTCCAGGGCCGTATGGTTGCGCTTCATCGCCGCCAGAATGCGATCCGAACCCGATTGCACCGGCAAGTGCAGGTGTTTCACCAGCTCCGGCACTTCGGCGTGGGCCTGGATCAGGCTGTCGGAAAACTCCAGGGGATGAGAAGTGGTGTAGCGAATCCGCTCGATGCCGTCGACGGCCGCCACCACCCGGATCAGTTCGGCCAGGTCCGCCAGGCGCCCGTCGTGGGTCTGGCCCCGGTAGCCGTTGACGTTCTGGCCCAGCAGGGTGACTTCACGCACGCCGTTTTCCGCCAGGTGGATGATCTCGGCGATCACATCGTCGAACGGCCGGCTGACTTCCTCGCCTCGGGTGTAGGGCACGACGCAGAAGGTGCAGTACTTGCTGCAACCTTCCATCACCGAGACGTAGGCGCTGGGGCCATCGATGCGCGGCTCGGGCAGGTGGTCGAATTTTTCGATCTCCGGGAACGAGACATCCACCTGCGGCAGCTTGGTGATGCGGGCGGTATCGATCATTTCCGGCAGGCGGTGCAGGGTCTGCGGGCCGAACACCACGTCGACATAGGGCGCACGATCGCGGATCGCCGCGCCTTCCTGGCTGGCCACGCAACCGCCAACGGCGATCACCATTTCCGGGTTGGCCAGCTTCAGCTCGCGCCAGCGCCCCAGCTGGGAGTAGACCCGGTCCTGGGCGCGTTCGCGAATGGAGCAGGTGTTGAGCAGGATCACATCCGCATCTTCGGCACGGGCAGTGACTTCCAGGGCCTGATGTTCACCCAGCAGATCCACCATGCGCGAGCTGTCGTACTCGTTCATCTGGCAACCGTGGGTTTCGATGTAAAGCTTCTTGGCCATGGACCTAGGTCTCGGGTGATTCAAAGAACCGCGCATTATAGGGGCCATGCTGACAGGTTCCTAGGGTTGCGCATCGGCTGGCTATGCTATAGTTCGCGCCCCCATTTTCAGCCCCCGATGTGTTGTCCGCCCACCATGACCAAACGCGAAGCTCCAATCTACAAGGTGATTTTCCTCAACCAGGGCCAGGTGTTCGAGATGTACGCCAAGCAGATCTATCAGAGCGATCTGTGGGGCTTTCTGGAAGTGGAAGAGTTCGTCTTCGGCGAGCGCACGCAGGTGGTGGTCGACCCCAGCGAAGAGAAGCTCAAGGCCCAGTTCGAAGGCGTGGTGCGCAGCTTTGTGCCGATGCATTCGATTGTGCGGATCGATGAAGTGGAGCGCCTGGGCACGCCGAAGATCAGCGAGGCGCGTGGCGTGAGCAATGTCATGCCGTTCCCGATGCCGATGCCGGAAAAATAAGCCGATCAGAATCGCTGTGATGCAGACGCCGATTGGCCTGCCAGGGGTGGCAAGGCCTTTACGGCAATGGCGAGAAGGGTGAACGCCCGTCGGCGCTCTGCAATTCCATCAGGTACTTGCGGAAGATCTGGCCCAGTACCTGGGTCGCGACTTCCAGCTCGTCGCGCTGCATGTGTTCGGCGACTTCATCGGCGGTGTCCAGGGCGTCTTCGGCGCCATTGACCGCAGCCATCTTCAGCACGATGTAGGCCTGGATATTGTTGGCCGGCACGCCTTCGCCGCGATAGAACATGGTGCCGAGCTTGAACTGCGCCTGGGCGTGGCCTTGCAGCGAGGCCTTTTCGAAGTAGCTCAGGGCCCGATTGAGGTCCTGGGGTGCGCCCTTGCCCTCGTAGTAGAACTCACCCAACTCGTATTGCGCCTCGGCATCCCCTTCGTCGGCGGCTTTCTGGCAGGCGGCGAGTGCCTCGGCCTGGTCCTGTGCCTGGGGATCGAGGGTGCAGCGACCCAGCGCTGGGATCAACAACGAGTTGCCGCCTGCTTGTGCGTGCGCGAGCAGGGGCTGAAGGAGCAACAGGCAGCCCAGTGTCAGGGCGCGGCCGGTGCGGTTCATGGGAATCGACTTACCTCTGAGGGGCGCGCGGACCCGGCGAGGGATCCAATAAGCGCGCATTATGAAATAAGCGGGGCCAACCTTACAAAGTCTTTACTCGATTTTCTGCTGCGTGGGCGCTGTGCCTGGCACTTGTGCCGGCCTTTGCAGGGCCTGGCGGGTGGAAAGTCCGAGTAAAACGCTGTATGGGCGTGGCACCTGGCCACGCCCGCCAGCAAGGCTTACTTCAGCGCGGCAAAGGCGCGCTCCGCGGCGTCCAGGGTCAGTTGCAACTCGGCCTCGCCATGGGCGATCGAGGTGAAACCGGCTTCGAAAGCGCTTGGCGCCAGGTACACGCCGCCTTCCAGCATCAGATGGAAGAAACGCTTGAACAGGCCGGCATCGCTGGCCATCACGTCGTCGAAGGTAACGATGTCGTCGGCGCCGCTGAAGTACAGGCCGAACATGCCGCCTGCCTGGGTGGTGACGAACGGAATGCCCGCGGCATCGGCGCGTTGCTGCAAGCCTTCGAGCAGGCGGCTGGTGTAGTCGCTCAGTTCGGCATGGAAACCCGGGCGGCTGATCAGGCGCAGGGTGGTCAGGCCGGCGGCCATGGCCAGCGGGTTGCCCGACAGCGTGCCGGCCTGGTAGACCGGGCCCAGCGGAGCGATATGCTGCATGATCTCGCGCTTGCCGCCAAAGCAGCCCACCGGCATGCCGCCACCGATGATCTTGCCGAAGGTCGACAGGTCCGGGGTCACGC
This sequence comes from Pseudomonas sp. NFXW11, assembly GCF_049887815.1. NCBI lineage: Bacteria > Pseudomonadati > Pseudomonadota > Gammaproteobacteria > Pseudomonadales > Pseudomonadaceae > Pseudomonas > Pseudomonas sp. NFXW11. The sequence goes on from NZ_JAGEKI010000010.1 coordinate 51,460, forward strand.
CGTAATGAGCCTGGGCCCCCCCCAGGGCAACCCGGAAACCGGTCATCACTTCGTCGAAGATCAGCACCACGCCGTGCTGGTCGCAGAGGCTGCGCAGGCCTTCGAGGAAACCCGGTGCCGGCGGTACGCAGTTCATGTTGCCGGCTACCGGCTCGACGATGATGCACGCCACTTCCTGGCCCACTTCGCCGAGCATTTTCTCTACCGCGGCGATGTCGTTGAAGGGCAGGGTCAGGGTGTGCTTGGCGAAGGCTGCGGGCACCCCGGCGGAGCTGGGCACGCCCTGGGTCAGGGCGCCGGAGCCGGCCTTGACCAGCAGGCTGTCGGAGTGGCCGTGGTAGCAGCCTTCAAACTTGATGATGCTGTCGCGGCCAGTAAAGCCCCGGGCCAGGCGAATCGCGCTCATGGTGGCCTCGGTGCCGGAGCTGACCATGCGCACCATCTCCATGGACGGCACTATGGAACACACCAGGTCGGCCATCTCGGTTTCCATGGCGGTGGGGGCGCCATAGGACAGGCCGTGTTCCAGCTGCTTGCGAACCGCGTCCAGCACGTCCGGGTGGCTGTGGCCGAGGATCATCGGGCCCCAGGAACCGACATAGTCGACATAGCGCTTGTCGTCTTCATCGGTAACGTAGGCACCTTCGGCGTGCTTGAAGAACAGCGGGGTGCCGCCCACGCTCTTGAAGGCGCGGACCGGCGAGTTGACGCCGCCAGGGATGTGTTTCTGGGCATTGGCAAACAGGGTTTCGGAACGAGACATGATCGGGCTCTCTAAAATCGGCAGTTGGCTATTCAAAGATCAAACAGGGCGTTGAAGGCGCGGGCGCGGCGGGTCACCTGTTCGGCGCTTTCTGCGCCGAACAGGCCGTGCACCACCGCCAGCAGGTCGGCGCCATGGCTTACCAGGGGCGCGGCGTTATCCAGGGTGATGCCGCCGATCACGCAGATCGGCAGGTGCAGGCTGCTGCGGGCCTGATCCAGCAACTCAAGGCTGGCCGTGGCGGCACCGGGCTTGGTACTGGAGTTGAAGAAGCGGCCGAAGGCGACATAACTGGCGCCTTCCCGGGCCGCTTGCTCGGCCAGTGGCAACTGGTCATGGCAGGTCGAGCCGATGATCGCCTGGCGTCCGAGCAGGGCCCGGGCCGGGGTCAGTGGGCCGTCGGTCTGGCCCAGGTGCACGCCGGCGCCGATACGCGCCGCCAGCTCGGCGTCATCATTGATGATCAGGCGCGTCTTGTAGCGCTCGCAGAGGTTCAGCAGGGCTTCGGCCTCACGCAGCCGGCGGGCCTGGTCGTCGCTTTTGTCGCGGTACTGCAGCAGGGTGACGCCGCCTTCCAGCGCCGCCTCCACGTACTTGAGAAACTTGCCGGCCAACAATTGGCTGTCGGTGATGGCGTACAGACCACGTAGTTTCATTGAGCGGGCCTCATGAGCTTACGAGCAGAAATCCAGCGGCAAGCGGCGCGGAACGAACTGGCCGCGGCCCAGTTGCTCGGCATCGCGCAAGGTGCGCCAGGTGTAGTCGAGGGCGGACTGCACCGCGCTGGCCAATTGTTCGCCCTGGGCCAGGCGACCAGCCAGGGCGCTGGCCAGGGTGCAGCCAGAACCGTGGTAGCTGCCCGGCAGACGCTGGCAGGTGTAGGTTTCGCGCAAGCCGTCACGGCTGTAGAGGCGATTGTGCACTTGGTGTTCGTCGCCATGGCCGCCGGTGATCAGCAGGTGCTTGACGAAGGGCAGGAGTTTTTCCGCGCACTGGTCGGCGCTGCCTTCGGGCAGTTCCGCAAGGATTCGGGCTTCAGGAAGGTTGGGGGTGGCGATGGTGGCCAGGGGCAGCAGGCGTTCGCGCATGGCATAGCCGACTTCGTCCTTGCCCAGTCGGCCGCCGCCGCCGGCGCGCAGCACCGGGTCGCAGACCAGCGGCAGGTGTGGATGGGCCTGGAGCAGTTCGACCACGGTGTCGACCATTTCCAAGGAGCCGAGCATGCCCAGCTTGACCGCCGCGACCTGGGAATCGTTGAGCACGGCATTGGCCTGGGCCAGTACCCACTCGCGATCCAGCACGCGGAAATCGCTGACGTTGACCGTGTCCTGCACGGTCAGGGCGGTGACCGCCGGAGCGGCATGACAACCCTGGGCCAGCAGGGCTTCGATATCTGCCTGCAAGCCGGCGCCACCACTGGGGTCGTGGCCGGAGAGACAGAGGACAACGGGGCGAGAGCTGTAGATATTCATGGGCGCCGAGCTTACCACCAAACGCTTTTTCAGGTGGCGCCCGAGGTTGGATCTGCCGGCCTGGCAGGCTGTGGCCAATCAACCTGACCGATGCAACAGCTCTAGCTCGCTGGATTGCGCTGAGAGGCCCGTTCTAGAGCCTTTAGACTAAAATTTTCAATGGTGCTCAATGGCCATCAGCGGCTATGCTAGAGTGCATTCAAATCAATAACAGGTCATGCCGGATCACGTCTGCTCAAGGGAAATGGGGGACTTCCTGACACCACCGGACAAGCCACGCTGGGGCTTTATGCGCTATTTGCTGATGTTGCTGTTGAGCTTGCCGATGCTGGCCGGCGCCGTCGAGTTCGACGAGTTCACTCAACGCCTGCCCTTGGGCCGAGTGATGCAGGTTCTCGAAGACGCGGGTGGTCAAGCGACAATCGCCGATGTCAGTTCGGGGTCTTTGGCCGAGCAATTCAAGGCCCACGACAAAGACACCCTGAATGCCGGTTACTCACGCTCGGCCTTCTGGCTGAAGATCGACCTCCAGTACCGTCCCGGCAACCCTGCCGCGCAGCGCAGCTGGCTGCTGGAACTGGCCTACCCGCCCCTGGATCACCTGGAACTGTACGTCCCCGATGAAGCGGGCGGTTATCGCCTGGCGGGGCGCACCGGCGATGCCTTGCCCTTCGACAGCCGGCAGATTCGCCAGAACAACTACCTGTTCAACCTGACGTTTGCCCCCTTCGAGCGCCAGACCCTCTATCTGCGACTGGCCAGCGAAGGCTCGATCCAGGCGCCGGTCAGCCTCTGGTCCAGTAGCGCCTACCTGGAAGACCAGCCCGTGCGCCTCTATGTTCTGGGGCTGATCTACGGGGTGCTGCTGGGGATGCTGGTGTACAACCTGTTCATCTACCTCAGCGTGCGCGATACCAGCTACCTCTACTACATCGTTTATATCGCTTCCTTCGGCCTGTATCAGCTGTCGGTGAATGGCGCCGCGGTGGAGTATTTCTGGCCCAACAACCCCTGGTGGGCCAATGCCGCGACGCCGTTCTTCATCGGCTCGGCGGGGCTGTTCGGCAGCCAGTTCGCCCGCAGCTTCCTGCAGACCGCCCGCCATAGCCCCTGGGTCGACCGCATATTGCTGGCACTGATGGCCTTTGGCGCGCTGGTCATGGGCCTGTCGCTGATGACCAGCTATGCCCTGGCCCTGCGCCTGGCCACGGCCCTGGCGCTGCTGTTCACCGTGGTGATCTACATTGCCGGAATCGTCGCCTGGTGCCGCGGGTTGCGGGTGGCGCGCTATTTCATCATTGCCTGGTCGGCCTTTCTGTTTGGCGGGGTGATCAACACCCTGATGGTGCTGGGTTACCTGCCAAACGTGTTCCTGACCATGTACGCCAGCCAGATTGGCTCGGCGATCGAGGTCGCGCTGCTGTCCCTGGCCCTGGCCGACCGCATCAACGCCATGCGCGAGCAGCAGGCCCAGACCCTGCAGGAAGCCAGTCAGAAGCTTGAAGTGCTGAACCAGCAACTGGCCCACAGCAACCGCCTCAAGGATGAATTCCTCGCCACCCTGACCCATGAACTGCGCACGCCGATGAACGGTGTTATCGGCTCCCTGGAACTGATGCAGACCCTGGAGCTGGACCCGGAGCTTGCGCAATACCAGCAGACCGCTGCCGGCTCGGCGCGGGACATGATGCGCATGGTCAACGGCATCCTCACCCTGACCGAACTCCAGGCCGGCAAGCTCAGCGCCCAGCGCCAGCCCTTCAGTCTGCGTTCGCTGCTGACCACGTTGCAGACCCAGTACGCCGGCGCCGCAGCCGCCAAATCGCTGTCGTTCCAGGTCGACCTGCGCGCCGGGCTGCCCGACCGTCTGCTGGGCGATCGCTGCAAGCTCAGCCACTGCCTGGAATGCCTGCTGGACAACGCGGTCAAGTTCACCCATTCCGGCGGCCTGGTGCTGCGGGTGGTTAGCCGCAACCTCTCGGCCGACAAGGTCGGCCTGGTGTTCGAGGTGATCGACAGCGGCATCGGCTTCGTCAGTCTGGACGAAGCGACCCTGTACCAGCGTTTCTTCCAGCTCGATGCTTCGATGACCCGCGAATACGGCGGATTGGGCATTGGCCTGGCGATCTGCCGGCAGTTGATCGAGCTGTTGGGCGGCAAGCTGACCCATGAATCCACCCCGGGCCAGGGCAGCTGTTTCCGCCTGCAGGTGGAACTGGATCTGCAGGAGCCGCTGGCGCGGGTGCCGGCCAGCTTCAGCCGGCGCTTGCCGCAGGACTGCACCGTGCTGCTGATGGACGACAACGACGTCGATCAACTGGTGCTGCGCGGCATGTTGCTCAAGCTGGGCTATCGCGTGCGCACCGTGGGCAATGCCTCGGATGCCTTGCAACTGCTGGGGCGCGAGTTGATCAGTGCGGTGCTGATCGATAGCCAGATCAGTGCGGCGCAACTGGGTGCCTTCCGCCTGCAGGCCCATGCGCTGCCCGGGTATGACCAACTGCCGATCCTGCTGGCCTGCACGCCCGGAAAGGAAGGTTGCGTGGCCGTAGCGGGCAGTGATCACCTTGGCAAGCCGGTTCGGTTCGAGGCGTTGCAGGCGCTGCTGGCCCTGCGTGTTCTGCATGTGGAACAAGGTGAAAGCGCCGATATTTAGGCGTATATGCCACTTTGTTCGGCCTGGGGCGGGTGCTTAACTGGGGCCTTGGCACACCCTGAAGGAGCCCCGCAATGAACCTCCACCAGTTCGCTGAAACCCACGAAGTCACCAATCAGCCGCCCGCCCTGGACGGCGCCAACCTGTATCGGATCGACCTGCCGCTGCAGCAATGGATGCGGCGCTTCGATGCTGGCTGGGCCGAGTCCCGAGTCGATGCCTACGGTGCCCTGGCTGGCGGTCCGTTGATGGAGGCGGGGTTCCTGGCCAACCAGAACAAACCGGTGTTTTCCAGTCACGACCGCTTCGGTCATCGCATCGACCTGGTGGAATTCCATCCCGCCTATCACCAACTGATGCGCACGGCGATCGAAGGCGGCCTGACCTCGCTGCCCTGGACCCAGCCCCAGGCCGGCGCCCATGTGGCCCGCGCGGCCATGACCTACCTGCACAGCCAGGCCGAAGCCGGCAGCGGTTGCCCGCTGACCATGACCTTCGCCTGCGTGCCAGCGCTGAAGCTGCAGGCGGATATCGCCGAGCAGTGGCTGCCGAAGATCCTCGCCACCGAGTACGACCCGCGCAATATCGGCATGGCGCACAAGGCCGGGCTGACCATCGGCATGGCCATGACCGAGAAGCAGGGCGGCACCGATGTCCGCGCCAACACCACCCGCGCCTATCCGGTGGGCGCTGGCGGACCGGGGCAGGCCTACGAGTTGGTGGGGCACAAGTGGTTCTGCTCGGCGCCGATGTGCGACGCCTTCCTGACCCTGGCCCAGACCGACAAGGGCCTGACCTGTTTCCTCCTGCCCCGTCACCGGCCCGACGACACCCGCAACCAGTTCTATATCCAGCGCCTGAAGAACAAGCTCGGCAACCTTTCCAACGCTTCCAGCGAAGTGGAATTCCGCGGTGCCCTGGCCTGGATGATCGGCGAGGAAGGGCGCGGCGTGCCGACCATTATCGAGATGGTGGCCATGACCCGTTTCGACTGCATGGTCGGCTCCAGCTCGCTGATGCGTCAGGCCCTGACCCAGGCCAGTCATCATTGCGCCCACCGCAGCGTGGGTGGACGAGTGCTCAGCGAACAGCCGCTGATGCAGAACGTGCTGGCCGACCTGGCCCTGGAAAGCGAAGCGGCCCTGGCCTTGAGCCTGCGCATGGGGCGCGCCCTGGATCATCAGGACGATGCCCAGGAAGCCAAGTTCTCGCGGCTGGTGACGGCGGTGGGCAAATACTGGATCTGCAAGCGGGCCCCGGCCATGATCAACGAGGCCGCCGAATGCATGGGCGGCGCCGGTTATGTCGAAGACAGCATCCTCCCGCGGCTGTACCGTGAGGCACCGGTCAACTCCACCTGGGAAGGCTCCGGCAATGTGCAGTGCCTGGACGTGTTGCGGGCCCTGTCGAAAGAGCCCGGGGTGCTCGACGCGCTGTTCGCCGAACTGGGCGACGGCCATGGCGATCGGCGCCTGGCCGCGCATATTGCCGCGCTCAAGGACAGCTTCAAGGACACCGCCGATATCCAGTACCGCGCCCGTCAACTGACCGAGGACATTGCCCTGGGGTTGCAGGCCAAGCTGTTGCTGGAAGCCGGTAACGGGCTGATCAGCGATGCCTTTATCGCCAGTCGGCTGGGCGGCCAGGGTGGACGGGTCTACGGCACCTTGCCCCGTGGCCTGGATGTGGCGGCCATAGTCGCCCGCTCCGCGCCTCAAGGTTTCTGACTCCGCCGTGGGAGCCGGCTTGCCGGCTTCCACAACGCCACTGTTCCCGTGGCCCGGTGTTGCAGGCAAGATGAACGCCTGCAAGATCAGAACACAGGATGCTTACCGTGACCGAAGCTTTTGTTGTCGTTCAAACCGCCGAGCAAGCCGTCGACCGGCTCGCCGCTTTGCATGAGCGGGCCACCACCTCCCTGAGCCAGGCGCTCAAGCGTTACCTCAAGGACCGGGTCGAGCCCGATGCCGAGCAGCGCGCGCTGTTTCGCTACCCTGAACTGCGCCTGACCTACCACTGTCATGGCGAAGTCCCGCAGACCACCCGGGCCTACGCCAAGGTCCAGTTGCCGGGCGTCTATAGCGTCACGGTGACCCATCCCGCAGCCTTTCGTAATTACCTGCTGGAGCAACTGCAACCGCTGATGCACGACTTCACCGTGACCGTGGAAGTGGGCGTCAGCGAGCAGAACATTCCCTATCCCTATGTGGTGGAGCAGGGCGACGAACTGGCCGGTTCCGGGGTGACTGCCGCGGCCCTGGCGCGGGTCTTCCCCAGTACCGATCTGTCGGCCGCCACCGATGGCATCGCCGATGGTCTCTACGACTGGGAAAACACCCATCCGCTGCCCCTGGCGCTGTTCGATGCCGCACGGGTGGATTTCTCCCTGCGTCGCCTGGTGCACTACACCGGCAGCGACTGGCGCCATGTGCAGCCGTGGATCCTGCTGACCAACTACCACCGCTACGTCGACCAGTTCATCGTCCATGGCCTGGAGCAGCTGCGCAGCGATCCGCGTTTTGTGCGCATGGTGCTGCCGGGCAACGTGATCATCGACAAGGGCATGGATCATGGCGAGGCCTCGGCGATTGCCGCGGGCGTGGTCTGGCACCGCTACCAGATGCCGGCCTATCACCTGCAGGCCAGCGACGGCCATGGCGTGACCCTGGTGAACATCGGCGTCGGCCCGTCCAACGCCAAGAACATCACCGACCACCTGGCGGTCTTGCGCCCTCACTGCTGGTTGATGATCGGCCACTGCGGCGGCCTGCGCCAATCCCAGACCATCGGCGACTATGTGCTGGCCCACGCCTACATGCGCCGCGACGGCATTCTCGACCGCGTGGTGCCGCCGAACATCCCGATTCCGGCCCTGGCCGAGGTCCAGCTGGCGCTGCAACAGGCGGCGGCCAACGTGACCGGCGAGAAGGGCGAGCAACTGAAGAAGCGCCTGCGCACCGGCACCGTGCTGACCTACGACGATCGCAACTGGGAGCTGCGCTGGGCCGAAGAGCGGCCGTTCATCAACCTGTCTCGCGCCGTGGCGGTGGACATGGAAAGCGGCACCATTGCCGCCCAGGGTTATCGCCTGCGGGTGCCATACGGCACCTTGCTCTGTGTCTCGGACAAACCCCTGCACAGTGAGATCAAGTTGCCGGGGGCGGCCAATGCCTTCTACGAGCGGGCGGTCAGCCAGCACCTGAAGATCGGCATCGAAGCCGTTGACCTGATGCGCAGCGAGCTCAATTCGCTGCACTCGCGCAAACTGCGCAGCTTCGACGAGCCGCCGTTCCGCTAAGCGCACAAGGCATGGTCATTTGGCGGTCAGGCCACTAGCATTGTCGGTCCTGATCGCTGAATGTCTCTTGAGCCCCATGTCTCGTCCATCCCGTCCTGCTTCCCGCCGCCCTGGCGCGAAGGCATTTTCTGCTTCCCCCGCCAAGCGTGTGGCCAAGGCCCCGCCGGCCGAGCCGAAGCTGATTCTGTTCAACAAGCCCTTCGACGTACTGACCCAGTTCAACGATGACCAGGGGCGCGCCACGCTCAAGGATTTCATCGCCGTGCCCGGGGTCTACCCGGCTGGGCGCTTGGACCGCGACAGCGAAGGGCTGCTGCTGTTGACCAACGACGGGCAGTTGCAGGCACGAATCGCCGACCCCAAGCACAAGCTGGCCAAGACCTATTGGGTGCAGGTCGAGGGCGAACCCAGCGCCGAGCAGTTGCAACGCCTGCGTGAGGGGGTGGAGTTGAACGATGGCATGACCCTGCCGGCCGAGGCGCGCCAGCTCGACGAGCCGCAACTGTGGCCGCGCAACCCGCCGGTACGCTTTCGCAAGAGCGTGCCTACCAGCTGGCTGGAATTGGTGATTCGCGAAGGACGCAACCGCCAGGTGCGGCGCATGACCGCGGCTGTTGGCCTGCCGACCTTGCGCCTGGTGCGGGTGCGGATTGGCGACTGGACCCTGGACGGTCTGGAGCAGGGCCAGTGGAAGGAAGTGCCGGCGCGCTTATAGGGCGCCGCTTTCGATCAGGCCGATCACCACGCTCTTGATGATGAAGGCGGCCACGCCCAGGCCCAGCACGAAGAACAGGATAAAGGAGCCGAAGCGTCCGGCCTTGGACTTCTTGGCCAGGTCCCAGACGATGAAACCCATGAAAATGATCAGGATGCTGACCAGGCCGGTCATCATCCACTCTTCGAAAACTGCTGGGTCCATCGATGATCTCCAGTGCAGGCAGGGCAAAAAATCCCGGGCGAGTATACGCCAAGGAAAAGCAGCCGAGCATTGATCTGCCTGCGTTATGTCGCCACAGCCACTGCTTGCACCGGAGCTGGCTTATGTAGGCGCAGGCTGGTGCAGGAGCCTGCCTGTTTAGGGGCTGGCTTGGGTAGGATCTGGCTTGTGTAGGAGCTGGCTTGCCAGCGAAGCTCCTGCGCAAGACCAACTCAAGGACCCCATCGCCGGCAACGCGGTTTCTCAGCTGCGCAGATGAGTCAGGGGCAGCTCGGTGCTGTTGAGCACCTGGTTGAGCACGAAGCTGGAACGCACGCTGGTCACGCCCTCGATACGGGTCAGGTGGCCCAGCAGCAGCTTCTGGTAATGGTCCATGTCCGGCACCACCACCTTGAGCTGGTAGTCGGCATCGACCCCAGTCACCAGGCTGCATTCCAGCACCTGGGGCAGGTTGCGAATGGCGGCCTCGAAATTCTCGAAACGCTCCGGGGTGTGACGGTCCATGCCGATCAGTACATAGGCGGTCAGGCTCAGGCCCAGCAGCTTGCGGTCGAGCAAGGCAACCTGGCGGGAGATATAGCCGTCATCCTCCAATTGCTTGACCCGGCGCGAGCAAGGCGAGGGCGACAGGCCGATGCGCTCGGCCAGTTCCTGGTTGGAGATTCGGGCATCGCGCTGCAGTTCCGCCAAAATACTCAGGTCATAGCGGTCGAGTTTGCTCATCAATCAGGCCTTTCTCGGAAGTATTGCGTTGAATTATCTATCTTGAGTAAAAAATTGCGCAAGAGCTGTTTTTGCAAGCAATCTTCGCAATCCTTTGTCGCAGGCCCAGGCCTATTCTTATCACCAGAATCACTGCCCGGACATAGAGTCCACTGCGGCCCGCCGAATCAGGCCTGCCGCGGCCGCCAATCCCACAGGGTTGAGCCGGCCCCCGGGCTACACCCTGTCCAGAAGACGGAGTGAGGTGAGCCGGCGTCAAAAGCGCCGAGCACGGACAAAATCTCAAAGGGCGGCCGACGGGCCGCCCTTTTTTATTGTCTGCGAAATAAGTTTCGTGACTGATAATCTCTAGCAGAACCGCCCCAGGCTTTCTCAGTCTTATCTACAGGCCCCAATTCGCAATGAGGAATAGCATGAAGTCGCGCATCTGGCGTATGGCAGGTGTTGGTGTGTTGTGCGTGAGCGTCAGCGCGCAAGTGCTCGCCGATGAGCGAGATGAAAGACGTCCGCCGCAGTCGGGAGGCCCTTCGCAAGGGCAGCGCGAGCATGGCCACGAAGGGCGGGGAGAGAACAACCAGGGGCGCCCGGAGAACCTTCCCGAGCGTGGGCAACCTGCTCCGCAGCAGCGCCCGCAGAATGAAATCATCCGCGGCGACAACAGCCGGCAGTTCGAGCACAACGGCCAGAACCCGGGCGGGCAGTGGCAGAACCGTCCACCGCATGATCCCAATCAACAGGGCCGCCCGGCGCCGCAGCCACAACCTCAAGCGGCGCCGAATCTGCCGATCCAGAGCCGGCCCGACACTGTGCGCCAGACTCAGGAACCGCAGCGCGGCTACTACCAGGACATCCCCCGGCGCAACGACTACAACCAGCACTGGCAGGGCGGTGGGCCGCGTCCTGACTACGGCCGTCCCAACGATCAGCGTTGGCCAGGGCGTCCAGATGGCCATGGCAATGGCTGGGGCCCCGGGCCGCAGCACCGTCCGGGCTATGTGATCGACCGTTTCCCCGAACGCAACTATCGGGTGCCCTACCGTGGGCAGGACTATTTCTTCTCCGGTGGCTACTGGTATCGCCCCCAGGGGCCACGTTATGTCGTAGTGCGCCCGCCTTATGGCATCCGAGTGGGCTATTTGCCCGACTATGCGCGGGAAGTCTGGATCGGCAGCGCGCTGCTCTTCCTCGCCGCCGGGGCCTACTACAGCTATGAAGCCGACACCCAGCAATATGTGGTGGTCGAGCCGCCGGCAGGGGTGCCGGAGCCGGATCAGCAGCCGCAAGGCAATGGTTATGACGTGCTGGCCTACCCAATCAATGGCCAGTCGCCGCAACAGGTCGACCAGGACCGCTACGACTGCTACCGCTGGGCGGTGCAGCAGAGTGGTTTCGATCCGGCCAGCGCCACCTACCAACCGGCCCCTGAAGTGGTCCAGGCCTATCGTCAGGCCCAGGGCAACTGCCTGAGTTCGCGAGGCTATCAGGTGACTTACTGAGCCCTGGCCGCCTTGACCACTTCCTGCGGGTCGGCGTGCACCAGCACTTCGGCTTGCGGGTAAGTCTTCTGGATGGCCTCGGCGGCCTGGTCGCTGAGGCCATGGGCCACCAGCAGGCTGAGGTCACCGGGCAGTTCCAGGTGCAACTGGACAAACCAGTGACTGCCGGAGATCCGCGTACGCAAGTCATGGGCGCCCAGTACCCCCGGTACGCTGCAGGCCAGTTCCAGCATGTGCTGGCTGACCTCGACGGGCAGTTCTTCGTCCATCAGCACAGCGAAGCTTTCCCGGGCGATCTGGATCGCGCTCCAGAGGATGTAGACGGCGATCCCCAGGCCGAACCAGGCGTCCACCTGTTGCCAGCCAAACGCCGCCAGGGCCAGGGCCAGGAGGATGCTGCCGTTGAGCAGCAGGTCGGAACGGTAATGCAGCGAGTCGGCTCGTACGGCATTGGAACCGGTGGCGCGGATCACCCGGTGCTGCAGGATCAGCAGCGCCATGGTCAATACCAGTGACAGCACAATCACCCCGATGCTCAGCCAGGGCGCGCCCACCGGTTCGGGGTGTTGCAGGCGCTGGGCAGCCTGAAAGGCAATCAGCACCGCACTGCCGGCGATGAACAGGGCCTGGGCCATGCCCGCCAGGGACTCGGCCTTGCCGTGCCCATAACGGTGATCGTCATCCGCCGGGCGCAAGGCGTAATGCACCGCCAGCAGGTTGAGCAGCGAGGTGAAGCCGTCCAGTACCGAGTCGGTGAGCCCCGCCAGCATGCTCACCGAGCCGCTGAGCCACCAGGCAATGGCCTTGGTCACGATCAGGATGCTCGCCACCGTGACTGAGGCGCGGGTGGCCAGGCGTAGCAGGCGGGCGTGTTCCGGGCTTGCGATCATCGGTGGCGGGTTCCTTGGTTGATGGATCAGGCGGCGGGCTGCAGGCCATACAGGGCCAGCTGTTGCACGCTGCCTTTGTGCTGGATCAGGCGCGGGTCATCCAGGGGGAAGTGTCCTCCCAGCTCGCTTTCAAGAATCGCCTGCAGCTTGCGATTGTCGACTTTACCGTCGGCGCCTATGGCTTGCTGGAGTTTTTCCGGGGCGATCTGCGCGGTCTTGCCCGGCTCCAGGTAGATGGCCCCGGTGGCGAAGTCGACGCCAAAGGCGATCAGCCCGGGGATCACATAGAACAGCAGGCCCACGGCATCCAGCACCGCCACCACTGGATCGATCTTGCCGTCGATCTGGCCACGGCGGTCGGGGAAGAAGATCGAGCCGCAGGCGGTGAGCTGGGTCAGCAGGGTGGTGATCAGAACGGCGCCGATGACACGGTGGGGAATACGCATGGATATCTCCTGGCAAGCACGAAAGCAACGAGGGATGGAGCGGGGTGTTGAGTCTTGTCGATCAGCACTCAGACCATGATTAACCCCAGGCAGTTCGCCGTTATACTCGCGCCTCTGTTTTGGAGCCAGCATGAATTCTTTGCCAATTGATGAAGTTTTGCCTGCACTGCGTGCCGCCCTGGCCAGCCGCCATGAAGCGGTGCTCGAGGCTCCGCCCGGTGCCGGCAAGACCACCCGGGTGCCCCTGGCGTTGCTGGACCAGGACTGGCTGGCCGGGCAAACCATCCTCATGCTTGAGCCACGACGCCTGGCGGCCCGGGCCGCGGCCGAGCGCCTGGCCAGCGAGCTGGGGGAAAAGGTCGGGGAAACCGTGGGCTACCGCATCCGCCTGGACAGCAAGGTCGGCCCGCGCACCCGCATCGAGGTGGTCACCGAGGGCATTCTCACCCGGCGCCTGCAGGACGACCCGGCCCTGGAAGGCGTCGGCCTGCTGATCTTCGATGAGTTCCACGAGCGCAGCCTGGACGCCGACCTGGCCCTGGCCCTGAGCCTCAACGGTCGCGAGCTGTTCCGCGAGGAGCAGCCGCTGAAGATCCTGCTGATGTCGGCGACCCTGGAGGGCGAGCGCCTGTCGACCTTGCTCGGCGATGCGCCGATCCTGCGCAGCGAAGGGCGCATGTTCCCGGTGACCCAGCGTTGGGGGCGGCCGTTCCAGCCCGGTGAGTTCATCGAGCCGCGGGTGGTGCAGACTGTGCTCGAAGCCCTCAACGATGAAAGCGGCAGCCTGTTGGTGTTCCTGCCCGGCCAGGCGGAGATCCGCCGGGTGCATCAGCAATTGGCCGAAGCCTTGGGCGAGCGCAGCGAGGTCCTGCTCTGCCCGCTGCACGGCGAGCTGGACCTGGCCGCCCAGCGCGCCGCCATCGACCCGGCACCGGCGGGCCAGCGCAAGGTGGTGCTTGCCACCAACATTGCTGAAACCAGCCTGACCATCAATGGCGTGCGGGTGGTGGTGGACGCCGGGCTGGCCCGGGTACCGCGCTTCGACCCGGGCAGCGGCATGACCCGCCTCGACACCCAGCGCATTTCCCGCGCCAGCGCCACCCAGCGTGCAGGCCGTGCCGGGCGCCTGGAGCCCGGGGTCTGTTACCGCCTGTGGTCGGCAGACCAGCAAGAGCAACTGGCGGCCTATGCCAGTGCGGAAATCCTCCAGGCGGACCTGGCCGGCCTGGCCCTGCAACTGGCGCGCTGGGGCGTGACGCCGAACCAGCTGGCCTGGCTGGATGCACCGCCCAGCGCCGCCTATGCCCAGGCCCAGGACCTGCTGCTGCGCCTGGGAGCAATCAAGGATGACGGCAGCCTGAGCCAGCACGGCCAGGCCATGGCCGAGCTGCCGGCCCACCCGCGTATCGCCCATTTGCTGTTGCGCGGTCAGTCCCTGGGGCTGGCGTCCATGGCCTGCGATGTGGCGGCGCTGCTGGGGGAGCGAGATATCCTGCGCGGTGCCGGCGCCGATCTGCACAGCCGTCTGTTGCTGCTTTCGGGCGAGGAACGTGCGGCCCGCGGTGCCCAGGGTGGCGTGCAGCGGGCGCGGCAGCTGGCGCGCCAGTACCGGGGTTACCTGCGCGGGCCCGCCGAGAGTGCCGTGGCCGATCCCGAGCATCCGCGCTGGCTCGGAGCCTTGCTGGCCCTGGCCTATCCCGATCGAGTGGCCCAACAGCGCCGTCCCGGCGGCGCCGAGTATCGTCTGGCCAACGGCCGGGCGGCGCAGTTTGGCGAAGCCGACAATCTGATGAAGCAGCCCTGGCTGGTGATCGCCGACCTGGGCAGCCGCCAAGGCCAGCGTGAAGAACGCATCTATCTGGCAGCGGACCTTGACCCGGCACTGTTCGACAACGTGCTGGCCGAGCAGATGCGCCAGGTCGACCAACTGGACTGGGACGAGCGCGAAGGCGTGTTGCGTGCCGAGCGCCAGCGCAAGGTCGGCGAACTGGTGCTGGCTCGCGAACCCCTGACCGGCCTGGATGAATCGGCGCGCAGCCAGGCCCTGGTCAACCTGGTGCGGCGCAAGGGCCTGGAACTGCTGCCCTGGACCCCGGAGCTGCGCCAATGGCAGGCCAGGGTGGCGCTGTTGCGTCAGCTGGAGTGGGCGGACAAGGGTGAAAGCCAGTGGCCGGATGTCAGCGATACCGCCTTGCTCGCGGGCCTGGAGCAGTGGTTGCAGCCTTACCTGGGCAAGGTGTCGCGGCTCAGTCACTTTGCCAACCTGGAGCTGGCCGGGATCATCCACAACCTGCTGCCCTGGCCTCTGCCGCAACGCCTGGATGAACTGGCCCCGCATCACCTGAAGGTGCCCTCGGGCTCGTCGATTCGCCTGGACTACAGCGAGCAGCCGCCGATTCTCGCGGTACGCCTGCAAGAGCTGTTCGGCCTTGCAGACACCCCGCGCATCGCCGGCGGCCGCCAGGTGGTCAAGCTGCACCTGCTGTCCCCGGCGCGACGGCCGGTGCAAGTCACCCAGGACCTGGCGAACTTCTGGCGCAGCACCTACGCCGAAGTGAAGAAGGACCTCAAGGGGCGTTATCCCAAGCATTACTGGCCCGATGATCCGCTGATCGCCGAGGCCACCGCGCGGGCCAAACCGCGCAAGTAGGCACCGGCTGCGGGACTACAGGGCCGGCAGCAGGAAGCGCGCCAGCACCGGCAGATGGTCGGAAATGCGCAGGGTGTCGTCCTGGCGCACCCGCGATTCAACCCGTTTCAAGCGCGGGCTGTAGAACAGGAAGTCCACTGTGCGATCCGGGCCGTCCAGGCGCGGGTCGTTGGGGTAGTGGGTCAGCCAGCGGGCACGGTCGACACCGCTGGCCTGGGTGTTGCTGGGGATCATCGGGTACTTGTCCCAGAGCAGGTGCAAGGGGCTGTCGGCGTTGTAGGGCGCACGCTGCTGCTCGTCGAGGCGTTGGTATTGGCCCAGGGGCAGCAGGTTGAAATCCCCACCGATCAGCCAGGGCGTGCCCCGGCCCTCCAGCTTGTCCAGCACCTTGGCGATGGCCGCCAACTGCCGGGGCTGGGTGTCATCGGCATGTCGTGCGCGTTCCAGGTGGGTGTTCAGCACCGCCAATTGACCGCCGTCGCTTAGGCTCAGGTAGCTCAGCAGCAGGGCGTCCCTGGGCTGGAACTGGCGGCTGATGAAGTTGCTGGGAGCCAGCGGCAGTTGCAGGCGTTCGGCATGGTCGATGCGGTAGCGGCTCAGGGTCGCCAATTGCCGGCCGACACTGCCGAATATCTGCGGCGAAGGTACGAAATCGGCCTTCCAGTCGTAGGCCTGGGTGCTGCAGGGGTAGAGATCGGCGAGGCGCTCCTGCAGCAGCTTGAGCTGGTCCTGGTAGGCGCTGGCCTTGGCGCCCTTGTCCACTTCCTGCAACAGCACCAGGTCTGGTTGCTCATCGCGGATTACCCGGGCCACTTCGTCAAGGCTGAAGGCCATGTCCTCCAGGGTAGGGCTTTGATCTTCGCCCCGGGCCTGGTCGTTCCAGAACACATAGCGCTTGCCGGCCAGGTATTGCAGGTTCCAGGTCATCACCTTGAGCGCCTGGCCCGGTACCAGCGGCGCGGCCTGGGCAGTGCAACTGACGGCCAGGGTTTCCTTGGCCTCCGGGCGCCAGGTCAGGCTGTAGATCAGGCTGGCCAGCACCAGGCCGGTCAATAGCAGGCTCAACAGGGTGATGCGCAGTAGACGGGTCATCGGCTCGGCTTATGGCGTTGCAGGATGGCCGGAGCATAACCGAGTGTGCGGCCGTGACCCAAGGGGTAGAGCGGCCGCGGCGGGATCAGCGCTTGTCCGGCAGTTCGCTGATGAGCATGAACAGGCGGAACAGCACCACGCTGGTGAACAGTTGCAGGAAGCTGTAGGCGCTGTCGATGGCCAGGGACAGCAGCGGGTTGACCGGTTCGGGATAGACCGCCTCGCTGGCGCCCTTGAGCAACCAGAGCGGCGTCATCACCGCCAGGATGCACAGCAGGATGCGCAGGAAATGCCCACGGGTCAGGCGAAAGCTTTCGGTGATCGCCGCCAGTGGCGCCATGCCCCTGAGCACCAGCAGGTACTCGGCGAAGGCCAGCATCACCATCAGCCACAGCCCTGGAAGGAAATACAGCCTCAGCCCGCACAGGATCAGCAAGGTACTGATTGCCGTCAGCAGGGCGAAGCGCGGCCACAGGTTCAGGGCCATGGCCAGCAAGTCGCGGGTATGTGGCGTTTCTCCGCGGGTGCGGGCATCGAGGAACAGGATCAGCGCGCCGGTGTACAACGGATACACCAGCAGGCCGATGATCACGCTGTAGCCGGGGAAGATGTTGGCCCCCAGGGCACTGCGCACGCCTTGTTGCAGCAGCGCTTCGAGAATCACCAGGGGCAGGCACAGCTGGGCGATCCGGCCGAGATTGCGCTGGAAGAAGTACAGGGAGTCGCGGAGAACATCTAACGGATTCATTGATGGGATCGCAGGTCATCAAGCGGTTGCACACTGTAACCGATGCCGGTCCTTTCGGAGCAAACGTAAACCTTGGGTAAAGACCATTGAAAGTCGCCACGCCAGCCCCATAACTGGTGCGTACCGCAGCCCCGTATCGGGCCACGGACCAGATTTCTACCGGCAATCTAAAGAGGTCGCCATGAACAACCAAGAGCAAACCCTGATCGATGGACTGTTTTCCCGCTTGCAACAGGCCGAAACGGATCCAGCCCCGCGTGATGCCCAGGCCGAGGCGCGGATCAAGGAGCATCTGACCCGCCAGCCTGCGGCCGGGTATTTCATGACCCAGGCGATCCTGGTGCAGGAGGCTGCCCTCAAGAGCCTCAACGAACAGAACCAGCAACTGACCCAGCAGGTCCAGCAACTGCAGGCCGAACTGCAACAGGCCAGGTCCCAGAGCGCGCCCCCGGCGCCGTCCTCGAGTGGCGGTTTTCTCTCGAGCATCTTCGGTGGTTCCCGCGAAGCGCAACCGGCTGCGGCCCCCGCTCCCGCAGCGGCCCCGTCCAGCGGCGGTGGCTGGCGCGAACCGGCGCGTTCTTCCTTCGGCGCTGCGCCGCAGCAGAACTTTGGCGCCCCGCAGCAGAACTACGCACCCCAGCAGGCACCGGCCGCGGCCGGCAGCAGCTTCCTGGGTGGTGCCCTGAAAACCGCCGCCGGAGTGGCCGGCGGGGTGATGCTGGCACAGGGCATCAGCAGCCTGTTCCACAACAATCAGCAACCCCAGGAAGTGGTCGAAGTCATCAAGGAAGAGCCGGCACCGGCCAGCGACAACAGCGGCTGGGGCAATGACGAGCAGCGCTTTGCCAACAACGATTCCTGGGGCAGTAACGACCAGGGCGGCTTCAGCAACACCGACTACGACAACGACGACAGTTCGTTGTTTTCCGACGACGACTCCTACGTCTGACCTGCCGTCGGTCCGGGATGCACAGCCATCCCGGGCCGATAATTCGCGGAACAATCCTTGTGGCTGGCATACTGGGCGACTTTTCCGGACCCAAGGTCCGATCCAGCCCCCGCGTTGCTGCGCCATGAGGATTAGCGGTGAAGAAAATCGCTGTGTTCGCCGATGTCCAGAACCTCTACTACACGGTCCGCCAGGCTTATGGTTGTCACTTCAACTACGCGGCGCTGTGGGCGGATATCAGCCGGCAGGGGCAGATAGTCGAGGCCTATGCCTATGCCATCGATCGCGGCGACAGCAAGCAGCAGCAGTTCCAGCAGATCCTGCGCAACCTGGGCTTCACGGTGAAGCTCAAGCCCTATATCCAGCGCAGCGACGGTTCGGCCAAGGGCGACTGGGACGTGGGCATCACCCTCGACATCATGGACGCCGCCGATCATGTCGACGAAGTGGTGCTGGCTTCCGGTGACGGTGATTTCGACCTGCTGCTCGAACGCATCATCCACAAGCATGGGGTCACCGCCGTGGCCTACGGCGTGCCGGGGCTGACCGCCAATTCGCTGATTCGCGCGGCCACCCGCTATGTGCCGATCGAAGGCGCCTTGCTGCTTAAAAACTGATCAATTTTCATACGGAGCAGGACAGGTTTGGAACGCATTGCCGTCATCGACTTTGAAACCACCGGGATTACCCCGAGCAGCAGTTGCCGGGCCACGGAAATCGCCGTGGTGATCCTTGAGCGGGGGCGCATCGTCGAGCGTTACCAGAGCCTGATGAACGCCGGGGTGCGGGTACCGGCCTTTATCGAACAGCTCACCGGCATCAGTAACGCCATGCTGCGCAGCGCGCCGTCGGCCGAGCAGGTGATGAACGAGGTCAACGACTTCGTCGGCACCACGCCCTTGCTGGCGCACAACGCGGCTTTCGACCAGAAATTCTGGGATTTCGAACTGGGTCGGATCAAGCGTACCCGCCTGCAGAATTTCGCTTGCTCCCTGTTGCTGGCCAGGCGCTTGATGCCGGCAGCGCCGAACCACAAGCTGGGCACCCTGACCGCGTTCGCCGGCCTGCCCCACACCGGCCAGGCGCACCGGGCCATGGCCGATGCGGAAATGGCCGCCAACCTGCTGGCCCACCTGGCTGATGACCTGCGCCACCGGCATGGCGTGCGCGAGTTGTCCCATGACTTTTTGTGCAAATTGCAGAAAGTCCCTGCGGCGAAGATTGCCGAACACCTCAAGCGCCAACGCGCAGGCTGAAGCCCGCTATTTAGCGTTGCTTTCCAATTGCTCCAGGGGCACCCGTCGCTCCAGGGCGCTGGAAAGCACGATGGAGGTCTTGCTCGAACCGTAGCGGGCCACGCGGTTGATCAGCGCTTCCAGTTCCGGCATTGAACCTACCGCCGCCTGCATGACCACGCAGGCGTCCCCGGTGACCCGGTGGCATTCGGTGAGCTGGGGGATCTTGATCAGTTCGTCGTAGTGCTTCTGGCTGCCCTGTTGCGTCAGGCGCAATTCGATCACGCACTGGATCGGCAGCCCGATCTTGCTCAGGTCGACTTTGGCCTGGTAGCCGCTGATCACTCCGCTGGCCTCCAGCTTGGCCACGCGCTCGGCCACCGCCGGTGCCGAGAGGTTGACCTTGCGCGCTAGCTCGGCGTAACTCGCCCGACCATTTTCCAGCAGGCTGGCCAGGAGCATGCGGTCATATTTGTCCATGGACGGCTTCCCAAGGCATGTCTTTCGAAAACACGGTATATAGCCCTGAACTCCATGTTTTGGAAAGTGTACTGCCCATATAAACAGGTTTTGTAGCTTAAGTTCCGTTGGTCGGCTTTTTAGAATGGTCGTCCCCCTGCCTGCTTCCGAGCTGCCTCCCATGCCTGGCCAAAGTCGTTTTCCCTTGCCGTTGATCGCTGCCTTTTTCGCCCTGTACGTGATCTGGGGTTCGACCTACCTGGTGATCCGCATCGGCGTCGAGTACTGGCCGCCGCTGATGCTTGGCGGGGTGCGTTTCATTATCGCCGGGAGCCTGATGTACGCCTTCCTGCGCTGGCGCGGGGTACCGGCGCCCACCTGGGCGCAATGGAAGGCCGCGGGTGCCATCGGCGTGTTGTTGCTGAGCTGTGGCAACGGCGCGGTGACCCTGGCCGAGCACTCCGGGGTGACCTCCGGGGTGGCGGCGCTGGCGGTGGCCACGGTGCCTCTGTTCACCTTGCTCTGCGGCTATTTCTGGGGCGCGCGCAACACTCGCCTGGAGTGGGCCGGTATCGTGCTGGGGATGATCGGTATCGGCATGCTCAACCTGGGCTCCAACCTGCAGTCGAGCCCGACGGGCGCCGCCTTGCTGTTGTTCGCCGCCGCGGCCTGGGCATTCGGCTCAGTCTGGAGCAAGCATCTGCCCCTGCCCCAGGGCGCCATGGCCAGTGCCGCAGAGATGTTGGTGGGCGGTGTGGTGCTGATGCTGGGCAGCGTCTTGAGCGGTGAACACCTGGAGGCCATGCCGCCTCTGGAAGGCTGGCTGGCCCTGGCCTACCTGGCGGGTTTTGGTTCGATCATCGCCTTCAACGCCTACATGTACCTGCTCAAGCACGTGCGCCCGGCAGCGGCCACCAGCTATGCCTATGTCAATCCGGCGGTGGCGGTGCTGCTGGGCATCGTGTTTGTCGGCGAGACCATCGGTATCGAGGAGGCCCTGGCAATGCTGGTGATCATCAGCGCCGTGGTGCTGATCGGCTTGCCCCAGTGGCGCAAGCCCAAAGCCGCCCCTCGGCAGGAAGTGGCCTGATCAGCTTTCAGGTGGCTGGCCTGCCAGGCGCTGATCGAGAAAACCACCGATCAGCTCAGCCATCTGCTGGTGAAGCTGCTGGCGATCACCGGCGGCGCCATCCCCGCAGATAATCTCGTCTCCGGGCTCTTCCTTCTTCAGCAGCGCCACGGCGCCTGGCTTGCACAGCTGCATGAAGCTGAAGTGGGTGGCCTCGGCCAGCACCTTGAAGCTTGAGCGGGCGGGCGCCAGGTTGGCACTGATATAACCCGACTCCAGCTCCACCGGCATATCGGCGTTGTCTACCCCGGCCGCCAGGACCAGGGCCGGGGTTTTCACGGCCGACAGGCTCTCGGGGACAAAGCCACGGGCCATCCCCAGGTCCAGCAACACCACCGCCTTGACTCGCGGGTCGCCCAGGTCCGCTCCCAGGGGGCCTTGGTTGTCCTGGGTAATGCCCAGTTCTGGACCCAGGCCGCACAAGCGCGGGTTGGGGTGCTTCTGGCATTCCTCGAGAAACAGCTGCGGGCTGTAGCGGGCACCGGCCAGTGCGGTGACTGTCCAGCCGCCGAGGGAGTGGCCGATGGCGGCGATACGTTGCGGGTCGACGCTACCGGCCAGGGTACTGTCCTTGAGCAGCGTGTCGATGACCCGGCGCAAATCCTTGGGACGCTCCCAGAGCTTGGCCGCTTCTGCCGGGCGCTGGTCGAAGGAGGTGGTGCCCGGATGGTCGGGGGCCGCGACTATATAGCCCTGGGCGACCAAGGCCGGTGCCAGCCAGCTGAGGTTGCGCCAGTTGCCGCGATAGCCATGGGACAGAACCACCAAGGGATGTGCGGTTTGGCTCGGGGCTGCATCCTTGACGGCTTGCACCCCCTGGAAAACCGGGTTCTCGGCCCAGGTCTGCAGTGGCGCGGTGGCGTTGGTGGGGTACCAGAGGGCGACATGCAGGGGGCGCTGATTGCTGGCGTCCGCCACTGTGGTTTCACGAAAGCCGACGAGGTCGGTGGCATGGGCCTGGGGCAGGCACAGGGAGACTGAAAGGCCCGCTAGCATCCATGCGGACAGGGCAATCTTGCGCATTGAAAACTCCATAGGCAAAGCATCGGTGTGCTGCCGGTGCGCGCCCAGTGAGGGGTGTGCAGCGATCGACGGCAGTGATTTGGCGACGATTGAGGGACAATCGCCGCCAAACCTTTTACCTGAACTGAACGGCAAGGTGTGAGCGGATTCTGTTGCTAGCGCTCAGCCTCTTGCCTCAGTTGCAGGCACCGGCGTCGCGCCAGACCTTGCCGGAGTAGTCCGGGCCGGTGGTGCTCGGATTACCCGGCTCATTGTTACGGGTCCACCAGCGGGCGATGTAGAAGCGACCCAGGTGGCTGACCTTGTCGTTGGCCCAGTAAGTACCTTGCGGGCTCCAGGGGCCCTGGCAGCCGGCCGGGGTTTGTACTTGTTCGGCCGCGACCGTCACGCTGTGCTCACGGCTGACGCTGTGTTTGCCATTGTTCAGGGTGAGGGTGAAGCGGTAGCTGACTTGTTTCTCGTTTTTAGGGGCGACGAAGGTCAGTTTCGCTCCCGAGGCCTGGAAGGCGACCTGGGGCGTCACGCTCCATTGGTAGCTCAGCGGCAGGCTGGCTGGATCGCTGGAGGCTGAAGCATCCAGAGTGACCGAGGTGCCGGCCTTGGCCCGAGTGGCGCCGCTGATCTGGGCGATCGGTGGCAGCGTCACCGGCGGTTGTTCTTCGGTCGGCTTGTAGCCCTTGACCTTGAGCAGGTGCTCCCGGGTCACGCTGTGGTGACCGTTGCTCAGGGTCAGGGTGACGCGATAGTCCTGATCCTGTTCATGCATGCCCGGTACCAGTGACAGGGTATGTCCCAAGGGTTTTGCCACTAAGTTCGTGGAGGAAGGGGTTACGCTCCACTGGTAAGTCAACGGCAGGTTGCCAGGGTCGCTGGACTTCGAGGCGTCGAGGAGTATGGGTTTGCCACTGAGTGTCTCGCTGACCCCTTTAAGGTCGATGACGGGCGGTTTGACCGCCGGCGTAGTTTCCGCCTGGACCTTGACCTGATGCTCACGGGTCACTGTCTGTTTGCCGTTGCTCAGGGTCAGGGTGAAGCGGTAGAGGGTGTCTTCCCGCAACTTGGGGGCCGTGAAGCTGATGCGCGCGCCGTCGAAGTGGAAGTCCAGCTTGGGCGAAGCTTCCCAGCTGTAGCTCAAGGCATGGCCCTGAGGGTCGCTGGAGGCGGACGCGTCCAGCACGATCTGCTCACCGGCTTCGGCCTGGGTCTTGCCGCTGATTTGCACCACGGGCGGCTTGGTGGCTTCCACTGGCTTGAGGGCGGTGGCCTTGAGTTGGTTGTCGGCGCTGAACTGGCCATCGGCGAGCAGGGTCCAGGCGCCGCTTGGGCTGTCGCTGCCGTACACCTGGTAGCCCTTGATATTGCCACTCTGACCGGCGTCCTGGCGGGGCAGGTAGTGCAACTGCGAGAAGCGGCTGTTGGCCCCCAGGTCGATGACCAGTTCATGGGGATAACGGGCACCGGGGGCCGAGCTCCAGTAGGAGGCCGGGTTGCCGTCGAGGGCACGGGTGCCTTCGGCCATGGCGCTGCTGCTGGAGATGACCTTCCAGCTGTTGCGCGGCAGCTCCTGGCCCTTGGCGTCGGCCAGCAGCAGTTCGGCGATGCTGGCGTTGTCCTTGCCATCCACAGAGGAGGTGGCCACCAGCTTCAGGTAGCGGCCCTGTGCGCTGTCCTGGGTCCGGCCGTAGGCGTGGCCTTCCAGTACCAGGTCCTGGGTGGGGTTGTGGTTGGTTCCTATGGCCATGTACCAGCGGCCGGGCTGCGGGTTATCGACCCCCAGGGACACGTTGTAGTGACGTACCGAGCGGTAGTCGTAGCTGGAACTGGTGGGCTGGCTACCGCGCTTGAGCAGCAACTGGACCTCGCCGTTATCTTCGGTCCGTTCGCCGTCCACCACGGTAAAGACCAGGCGTTGGGTGCCTTCGGGCACATCCAATGGGTAGTACTGAGTCTGGTTCTTGGACAGGGTGACCCTCTGTTCGAGGATCGAGCTAGCCTGCTCGCCTTCGAGGGGAACCACGCTGGGGCTGTAGGCCGACATCCGCGGGGCGTTTTCGCGCCACATCCGAGCCATGTTTGCGGTCCTGGCATCGCCCAGTGGAGCGCCCAGGTTGTCCTTGAGATCCGGGTTGGAGAAGTAGGCCACATCGTTGCCGCAGAGGATGGTACCGACCCGGCCATTGTTGTAGCCGAAGCGGTAACCGTTGCCATCGTAGCAGTGACCGCCGCCTATGTTGTGGCCCAGTTCATGACGGAAAACGGTCGACGATTGGATGCGGTTGACGGTGTAGCGCCCAGGAGCGTAAGCCCAGCCGACACCGGTATCCACCTTGGGGTCGCCGATAAAGAAACCTGCCACTACGTCCGGGCTGTATTTGCGCATTCCTTCGGCGTAAGCGTCGCTCATGTAGCCCAAGCTGGGTCCGACAATCGGGTAGTCCTTGGCCAGCACCTGGGTACCGACCAGGCGGATGCGCACACCCTGAACCCGGGATTGCTTGAGCGCGCGGTTGACTGCGGCCACCTGGGCCAGGGCATAGGCCTCGTGGTCACCCGCCCAGTCGGCGGACTTCTGCGAGAAACCGGCCAGCAGGTCGATCACGGTTTCACCCTGGGCATTGCGGCTGCTCTGGAAGCTGCGTTGGCCGCTGCGGGTCTCTTGCTGGCCCGGCTGCTCGCTGGCGTCACCTTGCACATAGTCGATGCTGCTCGGTGCGAAGGACGGCTTGTCGTCCAGGCGAATCAGCGCCTGCTCGCCATTGGCCTGGCCACGAATCATCGCCTTGGCATCGGGCAACAGGGCGAGAAAGCTGCCGTCGGGGCGCGCTGCGAGGAAGATTTCACCCGGCGGGGCCAGGCTGCGGGCCCGGCCTTCCAATTGCCCGGTCAGAACCCGCAAGTCCTTGAAGCTATCCTCCGGCCGCGGGATCAGCTGGCGAATGCGCATGCCGGTTTCCTGTAGCAGTTGGTCGGTCCCGGCTTCGCTGGCGCTGCGCTGCATCGGGTTGGCCTGCAGTGCCTGAACATTGATGAAGTGGCCCTTGATCAGGGTTTGATCCTGCTCGTGCGGTACCGGCAGCGGCGCCTCGTTGGCCAGGGCCATGCCCCCCATGGGCAGGAGTACGGCGGTGCCCAGGCTGGCCATCCAAAGGCGGGTGGCATGGGACAGGGCGTTCAATCTGAAGCTCGACATAACCATTCCTGGCAAAGTCTCGGCGCGGCGCAAAACCTGGCGAACAGGACCGCAAAAGTGTCCGCGCTGAGGGTGTGGATAAGGAGTTGTGCCGGCGCCGGGGATCATAGGCAGGGCCAGGGTCGCCGTATATCGAACGGGGGGCATTTCGTACCCGTCCTAGGGGCGTGCGGGGGTGTTTTTCCACGGGCATGGGGGCGATGGCTGGCGGCGCGGGGCCCGGAGCAACCTGGGAAAATTCAGGTAAACTGCCGCCCATTGCGTCCCTGTGCTGACTTTTTCCTACGGTACCCCCATGACATTCGCCACTCTTGGCCTGATCGAACCCTTGCTGCGCGCCCTTGAAACCCTGGGCTATCAGACCCCGACCCCGGTACAGGCCCAGGCCATTCCGGCGGTGCTGGCCGGTCGCGACCTGATGGCCGCCGCCCAGACCGGCACCGGCAAAACCGCCGGTTTCGCCTTGCCGCTGCTGCAATTGCTGACCATGGAAGGGCCGAAAGTCGAGAGCAACTCGGTGCGCGCGCTGATTCTGGTGCCGACCCGCGAGCTGGCGGAACAGGTGCATGAAAGCGTGCGTCAGTACGCCGAGCACTTGCCGCTGCGCACCTACGCGGTGTACGGCGGGGTCAGCATCAACCCGCAGATGATGAAGCTGCGCAAGGGCATCGACCTGCTGGTGGCCACCCCGGGCCGGCTGCTCGACCTGCACCGGCAGAACGCGGTGAAGTTCAGCCAGTTGCAGACCCTGGTGCTGGACGAAGCTGACCGCATGCTCGACTTAGGGTTCGCCGAAGAGCTCAAGAGCCTGTATGCCGCGCTGCCGAAAAAGCGCCAGACCCTGCTGTTCTCCGCGACCTTCTCCGACGCCATTCGCCTGCTGGCCGGGCAGATGCTCAAGGACCCGCTGAGCATCGAGGTCAGCCCGCGCAATGTGGCCGCCAACACGGTCAAGCAATGGCTGGTGACGGTGGACAAGAAACGCAAGCCGGAACTGTTCAGCCACCTGCTGCGCAAGAACCGCTGGAAGCAGGTGCTGGTGTTCGCCAAGACCCGCAATGGGGTGGACGCCCTGGTGGAAAAACTCCAGGGCCAGGGGGTGAACGCCGACGGCATCCACGGCGACAAGCCCCAGGCCACGCGCCAGCGCGCCCTGGACCGGTTCAAGGCCAGTGAGATCCAGATCCTGGTGGCCACCGATGTGGCCGCCCGCGGCCTGGATATCGAGGACCTGCCGCTGGTGGTCAACTTCGACCTGCCGATCGTCGCCGAGGATTACATCCACCGCATCGGTCGCACCGGGCGTGCCGGGGCCACGGGGGAGGCGGTGTCGCTGGTCTGTGCCGACGAGGTCAACCTGCTGTCGGCCATCGAAACCCTGACCCGCCAGACCCTCAAGCGCCTTGAAGAGCCCGACTTCGAGCCCGAGCACCGAGTGCCGGATACCGATGCCAGCGGCCAGGTGATCAAGAAGCCGAAGAAGCCCAAGAAACCCAAGGCTGGTGGCGGCGCCAAGCGCAACCTGGGGCGCTGGGTGGACAGCGGTGAAGTGGCCGCGGAGCCCAGCGTGAAGCCGGTGCGCAAGGTCCCGGCGTTCAATACCGGGCCGCGCAAGCGCAAGCCCTAAGAGCAGCGGCAAGCTTTAAGCGGCAAGCGGCAAGAAAGCTTTAAACGGCGAGCTGCAAGCGAGAACTTGCTTGTCTTGCAGCTAGAGGCTTGCCGCTTGCCGCTGCTCCGTGAGCCACTGCAACATTCCCCGCCCCGCGCGGCGTCCGCTGGCGAAGCAGGCGGTCAGCAGGTAACCGCCAGTGGGGGCTTCCCAGTCGAGCATTTCCCCGGCGCAGAACACCCCCGGCAAATCCTCGAGCATCAGGCTCTGGTCCAGGGCCTCGAAGGCCACGCCGCCGGCGCTGCTGATGGCTTCGTCCAGTGGGCGGGGTTTGACCAGGGTCAGGGGCAGGGCCTTGATCGCCATTGCCAGCAGTGTCGGATCATTGAAGGTGGCAGCCGGGGTCAGTTCCCGCAGCAACGCTGCCTTCACCCCTTCCAGCCCCAATTGACTGTGCAGGTGCTTGGCCATCGAGCGTGAGCCCCGGGGTTTTTCCAGGGCGGCGCGGACCTTGTCCAGGGGCTTGCTTGGCAGCAGGTCG
The DNA here is from genome assembly GCF_049887815.1 of Pseudomonas sp. NFXW11. Classification (NCBI taxonomy): domain Bacteria; kingdom Pseudomonadati; phylum Pseudomonadota; class Gammaproteobacteria; order Pseudomonadales; family Pseudomonadaceae; genus Pseudomonas; species Pseudomonas sp. NFXW11. Next base: position 78,766 of record NZ_JAGEKI010000010.1, read on the forward strand.
ATATGCACCGTCGCTTGCCCCTGGCGGTTGATGGTTTCGCGGATGGGGGCCGACAGGGCGTAGATCAGGCTACCCTCGATGCCGCTAGCGGTGATCACGCATTCGCCCAGGCGCGGTTGGTCGTGGTCAAGGCCGATGGCCACGTTCTTCAGGGGCGCTCCGGCGAACTTGCTGCGCAAAAGCTCGCTCCAGGCACTCACCTCGAAACCGCAGTTGCTCGGTTGCAGCGGGGCGATGCGGACCCCGCGCTGCTCTAGCAGCGGCAGCCAGGCGCCGTCGGACCCCAGCCGGGCCCAGCTGCCGCCGCCCAGGGCCAGCAGCAGCGCATCGGCCTGCACTGCCCGCTCTCCCTCGGGATGCTGGAGGCGCAGGCTGCCATCGGCATTCCACCCGAGCCAGCGGTGCCGGGTGTGGATAACTACCCCGGCATCGCGCAGGCGCTTGAGCCAGGCACGCAGCAGCGGCGCGGCCTTCATGTCGGTGGGAAATACCCGTCCCGAGCTGCCGACAAAGGTCTGGATGCCCAGGCCGTGAATCCACTGGCACAACGCCTCGGCGCCGAACTCGCGCAGCAGCGGGGCAATCTGCGGCGCGCGCTCGGCGTAGCGTGAGAGAAATGCCGGATAAGCCTCGGAGTGGGTGATGTTCATGCCGCCCACCCCGGCCAGGAGGAACTTGCGCCCCACCGAGGGCATGGCGTCGTACAGCTCGACCCGAACCCCGGCCTGGCTCAGCACTTCGGCGGCCATCAGGCCGGCGGGGCCGCCACCAACAATGGCAACGCTGTGGGAGACGGGGGCAGGGGATTGAGTCATGACAAAAAGAGGGACCGGGGAATGGGTTGCGCATTCTACCCGAGGTGCAGCGGCTGGCGCTGATCAGAAACTGATCGCTTGGCTGCAGGCCTTGCCGCACCTGGGCTGTAGCGGGTTTTGCGCAGCTTATCCACAGGTGGTTCCCCAGGGATTGGGGGTAAGGCTGGGGTGGCTGTTCAAAAAACGAACGATTGTCTGTGGGCCTTGTTGGGAAAGGGCTGCAGCGGGTTTTACGCAGCTTATCCACAGGCGGTTCCCCAAGGATTGGGGGTAAGGCGATCACGGCTCTGTGAAACCTTGATGACAGACACTGGCCGCTGGAACCTCTAGTGGGCTAATTGCCTTGGGTGAGAGAGAGGCGCTTCGAGCCCGCCAGCCCAATGGTCGCCGTTGCGCCAGCTGCTCAAAAAACAGACAGGCGGACAGGCGCCTTGCCTGGCTTGGCGTGCAGGAGGTTTTGCCCAGGTTATCCACAGGTGGCTCCCCAGGGAATGGGGGTAATGCCGAGGGCCTTTGTTGCGGGCGCAGGCGGCCTGGTCAAAAACTGATCGCTTGGCCGTAGACCATGCAATACAAGGGCTGCAGCGACTTTCACGCAGCTTATCCACAGGCGGTTCCACAGTCGGTGTGGGTAAGCCGCCCAGGTTTCAATGACAACCTGATGACGTCCAAACCCGTTGCGCACTGTGGTGCAGGATGCCGTGGCGCCGGGCCAGGGCCTGGCGGTCCTTGCTGTAGCCGCCGCCAATCACTCCCACCACCGGGATATCCCGCCCCAGGCAATGGCGCATCACCCGTTCGTCACGCTCGGCCAGGCCGGCATCGGTGAGCTTCAAGTAGCCCAGGGCATCGTCCCGGTGCACATCGACCCCGGCGTCGTAGAGCACCAGGTCTGGTCGATACAGGGGCAACAGGTAGTTCAGCGTATCGTCCACCACGCTCAGGTATTCGGCGTCGCCCATGCCCATCGGCAGGGGAATGTCCCAGTCGCTCTGGGCCTTGCGCGCGGGGAAGTTCTTCTCGCAGTGCAGGGAAACGGTCACCGCATCGGGGGTGTTGTGCAGGATTCGCGCAGTGCCATCGCCTTGGTGCACGTCGCAGTCGAAAATCAGCACCCGCCCCACGCGGCCGCTGGCCAGCAGGTAATGGCTGATCACCGCCAGGTCGTTGAAGATGCAGAACCCTGCCGGGTAGTCGTAGTGGGCGTGATGGGTGCCGCCGGCCAGGTGGCAGGCCAGGCCATGTTCCAGGGCCTGTTCGGCGGCCAGCAGCGAGCCGCCTACCGCGCGCACCGTGCGCCGGGCCAGGGCTTCGCTCCAGGGCAGGCCCAGGCGCCGCTGGTCTTCGCAGGACAGCTCGCCACTCATGTAGCGCTCGATATAGCCGGGGTCGTGAGCCAGGGCCAGGACGTCCGCCGGGCACAGTTGCGGGCGCAGCAGGTCGGCGTCGCGGGTCAGGCCGCTGGTCACCAGGTGGTCACGCAGCAGGCGGAACTTGTCCATGGGGAAGCGGTGGTCGGCCGGAAAGTCGGGGCTGTAGTCGTCGTGATAGATCAGTGGCAATGGCATGGCATTTTCTTAGATGAACCCGCGAATGATCCTACCAGCGATGTAGACTTGCACCCACGGAAACGGAGAGCACCGATGGAGCCGATACTGCAACTCGAAAGCGCGCGCCTGTTGCTGCGCCAGTGGCGCGACGATGATTTGCCGGCATTTGCGGCGATGTGTGCCGACCCACAAGTGATGCGCTACTTTCCAGCCCCTTTGAGCCGCCTGGAAAGCGCGGCGCTGATCGGCCGGGTGCGCGGGCATTTTGCCGAGCATGGCTTCGGCGCCTGGGCCCTGGAGCGCAAGGACAACGGCGCCTTCATCGGTTTTACCGGCCTGGGCGTGGTGGGCTTCGAAGCCGCTTTTACCCCGGCGGTGGAAATCGCCTGGCGCCTGGCTCGCGAGCACTGGGGCCTGGGCTATGCCAGCGAGGCGGCCTGGACCGTGTTGCGCTGCGCTTTTGACCGGCTGAGCCTGGAGCAGGTGGTGGCCTTTACCACCCGTAGCAACCTGCCGTCGCAGAAGGTGATGCAGGCCATCGGCATGCAGCACAGCGTCGAGGACGATTTCCTGCACCCGAACCTGGCCAGCGATCACCCGCTGCGCGAGCATGTGCTGTATCGCATCGACCGCGAACAATGGTTGGAAACCTTGCATGGATAGCAGGCGCGTACCCTCAGCCGGTGCCGCCAAGGTGCTTGACCCGATTGATATCACCGCCGTAGCCGAGATTGCGCGGTTTTGCCCTGTGTGAGGAGAGTTTGAATGAGTCATGTGTTGGATGACCTGGTGGATCTGCTGACCCTGGAAGCCATCGAGGAAAACCTGTTTCGCGGGCGCAGCCAGGACCTCGGCTTTCGCCAGCTGTTTGGCGGCCAGGTGCTGGGCCAGTCTTTGTCCGCCGCCAGCCAGACGGTAGAGGAAGCGCGGCATGTGCATTCCATGCACGGCTACTTCCTGCGTCCGGGCGATGCGGCGTTGCCGGTGGTCTACCAGGTTGACCGGGTGCGCGATGGCGGCAGTTTCAGCACCCGGCGGGTGACGGCGATCCAGAAGGGCAACCCGATCTTCACCTGCAGCGCCTCGTTCCAGTACGACGAACAGGGCTTCGAGCACCAGGACACTATGCCCCAGGTGGTGGGGCCGGAAAACCTGCCCTCGGAGCTGGAACTCACCACCCAGCGTGCGCACCTGATCCCCGAGCACATGCGCGAGAAGCTGCTGTGCCCCAAGCCCATCGAAGTGCGCCCGGTGACCGAGAAAGACCCCTACAACCCGCAGCCGATGGACCCGGTGAAATACGTCTGGTTCCGCGCCGACGGCACCCTGGCCGACAGCCCGGCGCTGCACAAATACCTGCTGGCCTACGCCTCGGACTTCGGCCTGCTGACCACCTCGATGCTGCCCCACGGCAAGTCGGTGTGGCAGAAGGATATGCAGGTCGCCAGCCTCGACCACGCCCTGTGGTTCCATGCCGACCTGCGCGCCGATGACTGGTTGCTGTACGCCATGGACAGCCCCTGGGCCGGCAATTCCCGGGGTTTCTCCCGGGGCAGCGTGTTCAACCGTGCCGGCCAGCTGGTAGCCTCGGTGACTCAAGAGGGGTTGATCCGTCACCGCAAGGATTGGGCATGAATCTTTCACAGATACACCACTGGGTATTCGACATGGACGGTACCCTGACCGTCGCCGTGCATGATTTCGCGGCGATCCGCCAGGCCCTGTCGATTCCCCCCGAAGACGATATCCTCACCCACCTGGCCGCCTTGCCTGCGGCCGAATCGGCGGCCAAGCACGCCTGGCTGCTGGAGCACGAGCGCGACCTGGCCCTGGGTTCGCGCCCGGCACCGGGGGCGGTGGAGCTGGTGCGCGAGTTGGCCGGTCGCGGTTATCGCCTGGGCATCCTGACCCGCAATGCCCGCGAGCTGGCCCACGTGACCCTGGAGGCCATCGGCCTGGCGGACTGCTTTGCCAAAGACGATGTACTGGGGCGCGACGAGGCGCCGCCCAAGCCCCATCCCGGCGGTTTGCTGAAGCTGGCCGAGGCCTGGGATATCTCGCCGTCACGCATGGTCATGGTCGGCGACTACCGCTTCGACCTGGACTGCGGCCGTGCAGCGGGTACCCGCACGGTGCTGGTGAACCTACCGGACAATCCCTGGCCGCAACTGACCGACTGGCATGCGCGAGACTGCGCCCAGTTGCGCGAGTTGCTGTTGGCTTGAAGGCTTTCGCTGGCAAGCGCAACGCCGCCCGGCCAGCTCCTACCGAAACAATGCCGCCTGCCCCTCGGGCGAGGTGAACATGCGGTCGCCGTTATGCCCGACCCCGGGTACTTCCACCAGGCGTTGCGGCAAGCCTTGGGGGTGGCGCCGCTTGAGGTAGTCGAAGTAGTTGTGCCCGCGAATCAGCCGGTAGGCGCCCTGGGCCTGCGCCGCGCAGCTCTTGTCCAGGGCCGGGTGGTTGGGGTCGATGTCCTGCTGGCCGAGCAGGTAGGTGATGTCCCGCGTCACGTAAGCCTGTTCCAGCTGTGCCGGGGACTGGCCGGCGGCATAGGCCGGTAGCCGGTCCAGGCCGTATTTCCAGTCGTTGAAGCCCGGGCAGTCGCCGAGGTTCGTTTGCAGCGGACGCCATGAATCGAAATAGGCATAGGACGAGGGGTTGGCGATCACGTAGCGCAGGCTGATGCCGGCCTGTTGCAGTTCGGCATGGGGCCCGCTGCTCAGGGCATAGCGCTGCACCACCTGGGCGCCGCCGGAGTGACCGGCAATCACCACGTCCTTGAGTGCGGGAAACAGCCTGCGGTCCGCCAGGTGCTGGAGGATGGCATCCAGCGCCGCGTAGGAGCTGATGGCATCTGGGCCGGCAGCGGGTTCGCCGGCCATCCAGGCATTGCCTTGCCAGCGCAGTAGGGCGTCCGGCAGATGATGGCGGGCAATATCGCTCTGGTTGAGAAACTGCGGGGCAATCACCAGGGGCGCGGCGCTTTTTCCCGCCTGTTCGGCGGCGCTTTCACCACTGTGCAGGTAGGTTTGGGCATTGCGCAGCCGACCGTGGACGATGATCAGCGCCCGCTGCACCCCAGGCAGGGGCTGGCGCCAGTCTTGGCTCAGGCCCAGGGCCAGTTGGCCACTGGCGAGGGGCAGGCGCTGCGGGCTGATGACCTTGACCCCATGCTCCGCAGCCTGGGCGCCCAGGCTGACCAGGCACAGCAACAGCGCCAGCAACTGGCGCATCTACAGGCTCTTGGCGGCGAAGGTGTCGCACTGGCCGACCTGGCCCTGGCTGAAGCCGGTCTTGAACCAGCGCACCCGCTGCGCCGAGGTGCCATGGGTGAAGGAGTCCGGCACCACACGGCCCTGGCCTTGCTGTTGCAAGCGATCGTCGCCGATGGCATTGGCGGCGTTCAGGGCTTCTTCCACATCCCCAGGCTCCAGCCAGTTCAGGCGCTTTTGCGCGTGGAAGGCCCAGACGCCGGCCAGGCAGTCGGCCTGCAGTTCCTGACGCACCAGCAGGCCGCCGTCGCCTTCCATCCGTTGCCCTTGCTGGCGCGCGGCCTGGATTTTCGCCGAGACGCCCAGCAGGGTCTGCACGTGATGCCCCACCTCATGGGCAATCACGTAGGCCTGGGCAAAGTCCCCGGCAGCGGCAAAGCGCTGAGCCATTTCCCGGAAGAAATCCATGTCCAGGTACACCTGGCGGTCAGCGGGGCAGTAGAAGGGCCCGCTGGCGGAAGTGGCGGCGCCACAGGCGGAATTTACCCGGCCACTGAACAGGATCAGCTTCGGCGCCTGATACTGGCGGCCGGCCTGCTGGAAGATCTGGCCCCAGGTGTCTTCGGTATCGCCGAGGATGGCGCGGACGAATTCCGCCTGTTCGTCATTGGCCGCTGGCGCCTTGCGCGGTTGGGTGTTGGCCGGTGCCGACACCTGGCCGCCGCCCTGGCCGAGCAGCTGCCCGAGGATCTGCAGCGGGTCCTGGCCGGTGGCCCAGCCGATGCCGACAATCAGCACGATGGCGGTCAGGCTCAGGCCCTTGCCACCCCCGAAACGCAGGCCGCCGCCACCACCGCCGGCATCGTTGTCACCGCGTAGATCCTCGACGTTGTCGCTGCGCCGGCCTTTTTTCCAAAGCATGGGGAAGTCCTCGTTTTTACTGCTGGCAAGTGTTGCTGGTGGCCTGGTGCGGCGCCAGCCCGGTCGTCAGGGATTTTTGCCCACGCTACCATGGCCCGGTGCCGGGTCGATCCGGTCCAGACCTATTCGGGGCCTTCTATTGAACATCGATACCCGCATCAAATTCCGTCACCTGGTGGGTTTTCTTGAAATGGCCCGCCAGGGCAGCCTGGCCCGGGCCGCCGATCTGCTGGCGGTGAGCCAGCCGGCGATGTCCAAGACCCTCAAGGAGCTGGAAGAGCTGCTCGACACCCGGCTGTTTGTGCGCAGCAAGTCGGGGCTGGCCCTGACCGAAGCCGGGCGGGCCTTTTTGCGTTACGCCGGGCCCTCGGTGCAGGCCCTGCGCGAAGGGGTGAACAGCCTGCGCGGTGGTGAATACGCCGCCGGGCTGGTGCGCATCGGCGTGCTCTCCACGGTGGAAAGCCTGCTGCTGCCAGAGGTGATGCGGCGCCTGCACCAGCGCCATTCGGCCCTGAACGTGAGCGTGCTGACCGGGCCCAGTGCCTACCTGCTGTCACAACTGCGGGTCGGCGACCTCGACCTGGTGGTGGGGCGCATGACCGAAAGCCCGGAGATCCAGGGCCTGAGCTTCGAGCACCTGTACAGCGAATCCATGACCCTGGTGGCCCGTCCCGGGCATCCGCTGGCGAGCGCCGGGCTGGATCCCGAGGCCCTGAGTAGCTTCCCCCTGGTGCTGCCGCTGGCCGGTACCAGTATCCGCAAGCATGCCGACAGTCTGTTCGTGCAGTGCGGCATCCCCCAGTCACCGCAGCGCCTGGAAACCCTGTCGGTAGCCCTGAGCCGGCGCTACACCCTGTGCAGCGATGCCCTGTGGATAGCGCCGCTGGATGCGGTGCGCCTGGACCTGGCCAATGGCGAGCTGCTGGAACTGGAACTGGGGTTGGGTGAGCCGGGGGGCTCGGTGGGCATCTCGAGCAATCCCAGCCTGCCCCTGTCGCTGGCGGCGCAATGGGTGGTGGAGGTGTTGCGGGAGGTGGGGCTGGCCTATCGCGAAGGGCACTATCCTTAACCAAATGGTTATGGGTCGAGGGTGGATGCTCAATTTTCCACCCCATGGATTTGCCTGACACTGCTGCGGCTGCGCTCCACAAATCCAACAACAGGAGATCGACATGTCTGATGCAGACAGCAGTCGCTTCGTGATTCGCGACCGTAATTGGCACCCCAAGGCCCTGACCCCCGACTACAAGACCTCCATTGCCCGCTCGCCGCGCCAGGCCCTGGTGAGCATTCCACAATCGCTCAGTGAAACCAGCGGCCCGGATTTTTCCCACCTGCGCACCGGGCCCTTCGACAACGACCTGCTGCTCAACTTCAACCATGGCGGCTTGCCAGTGGGCGAGCGGATCATCGTTGCCGGGCGGGTCTGCGACCAGTACGGCAAGCCGATCCCCCACACCCTGGTGGAAATGTGGCAGGCCAATGCCGGCGGCCGCTACCGACACAAGAACGACCGCTACCTGGCGCCCCTGGACCCGAACTTCGGCGGCGTTGGCCGGGCCCTCACCGACAGTGATGGCTACTACAGCTTCCGCACCATCAAGCCCGGGCCCTATCCCTGGCGCAACGGCCCGAATGACTGGCGCCCGGCGCATATCCACTTCTCCATCAGCGGCCCGTCGATTGCCACGCGGCTGATCACCCAGCTGTATTTCGAAGGCGATCCGTTGATTCCGCTGTGCCCGATCGTCAAGTCGATCGCCGATCCGCAGGCGGTGCAGAGCCTGATCGCGCGCCTGGACATGGCCAACGCCAATCCCATGGACTGCCTGGCCTACCGCTTCGACATCGTGCTGCGCGGCCAGCGCAAGACCCACTTCGAGAACTGCTGAGGAGCCTGCCATGCCTGTTCAATTGCTGCCTGAAACCCCCTCGCAAACGGCCGGTCCCTACGTGCATATCGGCCTGGCTCTGGCGGCGGCGGGCAACCCGACCCGGCCCGAAGAGATCTGGAACCAGATGGCCAGGGCGGATGCGCCGGGCGAGCGGATTCTGCTGATCGGCCATGTCTACGATGGCAATGGCCATCTGGTGCGCGACTCCTTCCTGGAGTTCTGGCAGGCCGATCACGCCGGGGTCTATGACCCGCTGTTCGATACGGAAAAACCCTTCAACTGCTTTGGTCGTACCGCCACCACCTTCGATGCCGGGGAATGGACCCTGCACACGGTCAAGCCCGGGGTGGTGAAGAATGCTGCCGGGGTGCCCATGGCGCCCCATATCAACCTGGCGCTGTTCGCCCGGGGCATCAATATCCACCTGCATACCCGGCTGTACTTCGCCGATGAGCCGGAAGCCAACGCCCAATGCCCGGTGCTCAACCTGATCGAGCAACCGCAGCGCCGGGAAACCTTGCTGGCCCATCCCTGCGAGGTGGACGGCCAGCGCGCCTATCGTTTCGATATCCGCATCCAGGGCGAAGGCGAGACAGTGTTCTTCGATTTCTGAACATCGACCCTGGGTTGAACGGCGGCCAGGCTGGAAATGCGCCTGGCCACCGTTTGCAAGGGCAGTCGCGCGCTGGCGCAGAGTTCCCCAAGAGGTCGCTTATCACTAGAATCGAGCCAATTTTTTCGGGACCCGACCCATGGCAGGCAGTCAGATCGAACGCGTCTTCAGTGCTCTCGAACGTCTTGCCAGCGAGCCCCGCGGCCTGCCGTTGCAGACCCTGGCGGAGCAGCTGGAGATACCCAAGAGCGCGACCCATCGCTTGCTGGCGGAGCTGATCCGCCTCGGCTACGTGCGCCAGAACCCCGACAACCTGCGCTATCAACTGACCACCCGCTTGGTGGCCATGGGCTTTCGCTACCTTTCGGGCAGTGGTGCCGATATCGTCCAGCCGGTGCTCGACCGCCTGGCCCAGGAGTGCGGCGAACTGGTGCGCCTGGGGGTGATCGAGGGCGAGCGCCAGACCTGGATCGCCAAGTCCCAGGGCGCGCGTTCCGGCCTGCGCTACGACCCCGACATGGGCCGTGAGGCGCCGCTGTTCTACACCGCATCCGGGCATGCCTGGCTGGCGACCCTGAGCGATGCCGAGGCCCTGTCCCTGGTGGCGCGGCAACAGGTCGAGGCGCCTGCGGACCTGGGGCCCAACGCGCCGCGTTCGAATGGCGAGTTGCTGGAGCGCCTGCGCCTGGCCCGGGAGCAGGGCTATGCCTGGGTCGAGGAGAGTTCCGCCCTGGGCACTGCGGCGATTGCCGCGGTGGTGCGTCATCCGATCGAGGGCAGGGTAGTGGGGGTGCTCAGTATCGCCGGCCCCAGCGCGCGCCTGCCCCTGGCGCGCTTGCATCAGCTGGCACCCTTGCTGCTGCAATTTGCCGCAGAACTGTCGGCCGCCAGCCAGGCTTCCGAACTCTTCAACTGAGTACTTGCCCCGGGTTCCTGGCCCTTCGCAGCGGCTGCCACCCGGCTGCGAAGGGTGGTTGCCATTGCCTGAGCGGGAAAGCGTTCGGTGATCGAACGGTGTTTGTCGTTGCTCTTGTATGAAAGTGGAACCAGGTTCTAAATTGTTCGAGGTCCGCATCGGAACAACATCACCTGCGGATTCGCCGAAGCTGCTTGTCCATTCACCCACCCCAAGGAATGCCGATGACCCGCAGCCTGCCCCTTTCCGGGATCAACCAGCCCTTCAAGGGCATCCTGTTGATCGTCCTCGCGACCCTGCTGTTCGCCAGTCACGATGCCCTGTCCAAATACCTCTCGGGTCTGTACCCGGTGATCATGGTGGTCTGGGCTCGCTACCTGGTCCACACCCTGCTGATGGCCGGGATCTTCCTTCCGCAATCGGGCCTGCGGGTGCTGCGCAGCAAGCGTCCGCTGCTGCAACTGGTGCGCGCCCTGTGCCTGCTAGGCACCAGCCTGTTGTTCACTTCGGCGCTGCTGTTCATTCCCCTGGCCGAGGCCACGGCGGTCAACTTTCTCGCCCCGGTGCTGGTCACGGCCCTGTCGGTGCCGCTGCTGGGCGAGCGGGTGACCCGCGGCCAGTGGCTGGCGGTGATCTGCGGTTTTCTCGGGGTGCTGATCATCGTGCATCCGGGAGGCGAGTTGTTCACCCCGGCGGTGTTGCTGCCGCTCGGCTCGGCGCTGTGCTTCTGCTTCTATCAATTGCTCACCCGCAAGCTGGCCGAGCACGACAGCCCCACCACCAGCAATTTTTTCGCCGGGCTGTGCAACACCCTGGTAATGAGCGCGTTGGTGCCGTTCTTCTGGCAGTTGCCGGGACTCGTTCATGGCCTGTTGATGCTGGCGCTGGGCGCCTGCGGCATGAGTGCCCACCTGTTCCTGACCCAGGCCTTTCGCCAGGCGGCACCGGCGCTGCTGGCACCCTTCGGCTATTGCCAGATTGTCTTCGCCGGGTTGCTGGGCTGGCTGCTGTTCGGCCACACGCCGAGCCTGATCAGCCAGTGGGGGATCGCCCTGATCTGCCTCAGCGGCCTGGCGGCAGCCTGGCAACAGCGACGGGCGTGAAGGGAAAAAGCCCAGGCGCGCAATCGGGCCTGGGCGAGGGGAGCATCAGTCTTCCAGCTGGGGGATCTTGCGTGGGGCCATGAAGTACATCCAGGTCAGGGCAATGAAGTACATGGCCGGGATCAGGGTGAACAGCAGGGTGTAGTTGTTGTGGGTGACCGTGAGGATATGGCCGACGATCTGGGTCATGAACATGCCGCCAATGGCTGCGCACATGCCGCCGAAGCCGAACACCGTGCTCATCATGTGCTTGGGCGTGTAGTCCATCACCAGGCTCCAGATATTGGCGGTCCAGGCCTGGTGCGCGCCGATGCCCAGGGAAATGGCGAATACCGCGAGCCACAGGTTGGCGGTGCCGGCGGCCATGATCACGCCGATGATGCAGCAGGCGAACAGCAGCATCGACAGCAATCGTGCCCTGATCGGGTTCATGCCGCGGCCGATCAGGAAGGAGGAGAGGATGCCGCCGCCGACGCTGCCGAAGTCGGCGGTCAGGTAGATGATGATCAGCGGGATGCCCATCTGGGTGACGTTGATCCCCAGGTTGTACTGCTGGTTGAGGAAGGGCGGCAGCCAGTATAGGTAGAACCAGAACACCGGCGCGGTCAGCGCGTAGGCGATGGCGAAGGCCCAGGTACCACGCATGCGCAGGATGCGGCTGAAGGGCACGCGGGTCGGCTCGGGTTCCACTTGCTGCTGGATATAGGCCAGCTCCGCGGCTTTGACGCTGGGGTGGTCTTCCGGGTTGAAGTACTTCAGGCCCCAGAACAGCAGCCATACGCCGCCCAGCGCGGCCATGCAGAGGAACGCCGCCTGCCAGCCCCAGGCGTGCAGGATCAGCGGTAGCAGCATGGGCGTGAACATGGCGCCAACGTTGGTCCCGGCGTTGAAGATGCCGGTGGCCACCGCCCGCTCACCCGCCGGGAACCACAGCCGGGTGGTCTTGACGCAGGCGGGGTAGTTGGCGGCCTCGGTGAGCCCGAGGATGAAGCGGCAGACCATGAAGCCCGCCGCCGAGGTGGCCAGGCCGTGGGCGCCAGTGGCCAGGCTCCACAGCAGCACGGCGCAGAAGAACACGCGCTTGACCCCGACGCGGTCGATCAGTCGTCCTTGCAGCACGAAGCCCACGGCGTAGCCGACCTGGAACCAGAAGTTGATGTTGGCGTAGTCCATCGCCGTCCAGCTCATTTCCTTGGCCAGGATCGGCTGCATCACGCCCAGTGCGGCGCGATCGATGTAGTTCAGGGTGGTGGCGAAGAACACCAGGGCGAGCATGCCCCAGCGGGTCTTGCCGACGGCCATGGCGCCGCGGATCTTGTCGCCGATGCCTGCGGCCAGGTGGGGGCTCGGAGCGATGCGAGAACTATGGGAAGGAGTCATGTAAGCCATCCGTTCAGTGACTGGCGAGCCGCGGCTCGTCGGAACTCAAGGGCGCGTGATCAAGGGTTGGTCAGGGCGCTGCAACGCAGCGGCCGGGCCCATGATCGGCTGGGTGGATTCGTCGTCGCGGCGTTTGCCCGATGGACGAATGTCGAGGGCCGTGCTTCAGCTCAGGGCTGTTGCGAGCCGGGGTCCTGGAGGCCGATTGAGGTCGTCGCCGGAGCGAGTCGAAGGGATGTGCAGCGAAGCGAGGCGTTGAGTGCATGCATGAGGAAGTACCCGTTTTTTGGATTTTTTATGCGCTGTTCTGGGTCTGGTCAATGGCCGCCGGTGGCTTTCCCACCTGGCTCAATGTGCTGTCGATGGTGCGCAGCGGCTGAAAAATCGTCAATTCGCCAATCGGCATTCTGTTCGATAATCGAACAGAAAACTAACTGGTTCGTACATATTGAAAAATGCTGTGGAATAATTCGCCCCATCCAATAACAAGCCGCGGCCCACCGGGCCTGACGGGCTGTCCTCTCCCGGGAGTCGAATCATGCAGCGTTCCATTGCCACCGTGTCCCTGAGCGGCACTCTGCCGGAAAAGCTCGAAGCCATTGCCGCCGCCGGCTTCGACGGGGTGGAGATCTTCGAGAACGACCTGCTCTATTACGCCGGCAGCCCGCGGGAAATCCGCCAGATGTGCGCCGACCTGGGCATCGCCATCACCCTGTTCCAGCCGTTCCGCGATTTCGAGGGCTGCCGGCGCGACCGCCTGGCGCGCAACCTGGAGCGGGCCGAGCGCAAGTTCGACCTGATGCAGGAGCTGGGCACCGACCTGGTGCTGGTGTGCAGCAACACCGCGGCCGACAGCCTGGGCCAGCGCCAGGTGCTGATCGACGACCTGCATCAGTTGGCCGAGCGCGCGGCCAAGCGTGGCCTGCGCATCGGTTACGAAGCCCTGGCCTGGGGCCGTCACGTCAATACCTATCAACAGGTGTGGGACATAGTGCGCAGCGCCAACCATCCCAGCCTCGGGGTGCTGCTGGACAGCTTCCATACCCTGTCGCTCAAGGGCGATCCGGCGGCGATTGCCGAGATTCCCGGGGACAAGATCTTCTTCGTGCAGATGGCCGATGCGCCACTGCTGGCCATGGACGTGCTGGAGTGGAGTCGGCATTTTCGCTGCTTCCCCGGCCAGGGCGAATTCGACCTGCCGGGCTTTCTGGCGCCGATCATCAAGAGTGGCTACAGCGGCCCGCTGTCTTTGGAAGTGTTCAACGACGGTTTTCGCGCTGCGCCGCCGCGGGCCAATGCCGCCGACGGACTGCGCTCCCTGCTGTACCTGGAAGAAAAGACCCGCGAGCGCCTGTTGCAGGAGCCGCAGCCGGTGGCCAACCTCGACCTGCTGTTTGCGCCGCCGGCCATCGAGGCCTATGGCGGCACCGAGTTCCTCGAGTTCGCCGTGGACGAGGCCCAGGGAGCCAAGCTCGCAGGCTGGCTGGAGCGCCTGGGGTTCGCCAAGGCCGGTCAGCACCGGTCCAAGAGTGTCAGCCTGATGCGCCAGGGCGATATCAACCTGATCCTCAACTCCGAGCCTTACTCCTTTGCCCACAGCTTCTTCGAGGCCCACGGGCCTTCGGTCTGTGCCACGGCGATCCGCGTGCCGGACAGCGCCAAGGCCCTGGAGCGGGCGGTGGCCTACAAGGGGCAGCCCTATCGTGGCCTGGTCGGCCCCAACGAACTGGAACTGGCGGCGGTGCGCGAGCCCGATGGCAGCCTAATCTACCTGGTGGACCAGCAGCAGGGCGCCGAACACCTGTACCGCACCGACTTCAACTTGCAGCCGGGGGTGCAGGCCCAAGGCGGCCTCAAGCGCATCGACCATATGGCCATGGCCTTGCCGGCAGACAGCCTCGACAGCTGGGTGCTGTTCTACAAGAGCCTGCTGGATTTCGCCGCCGATGACGAAGTGGTGCTGCCCGACCCTTATGGCTTGGTGAAAAGCCGGGCCCTGCGCAGCCGTTGCAGTTCGATCCGCTTGCCATTGAATATCTCGGAAAATCGCAACACGGCGATTTCCCATGCGCTGTCCAGTTATCGCGGCTCGGGAGTGCATCACATTGCCTTCGACTGCGATGACCTGTTTGCCGAAGTCAGCCGGGCCAAGGCGGCCGGGGTGCCATTGCTGGATATTCCGCTGAACTACTACGACGACCTGGCGGCGCGCTTCGATTTCGACGACGAGTTCCTTAGCCAGCTGGCGTACTACAACGTGCTGTACGACCGCGACGCCCAGGGTGGCGAGCTGTTCCACGTGTACACCGAAGCCTTCGAGGGGCGCTTCTTCTTCGAGATCATCCAGCGACGCAACGGCTATGGCGGTTATGGTGCGGCCAACGTTGCAGTGCGCCTGGCGGCCATGGCCAAATCCCGCAGTGGCGCGCCGCGCCAGGCCAAGTTGTAGCTGATTGGTAAGCGTCGGCGGTTGGCGCCGCCGCTGCGCTTTCTTTCGCGACGCGAGGCGGCCCATAATCGCCCGCGTGTCCAGTGATGGCCGTGAGCCCAGAATGACAATGACCAGTGAACGCTCGATGGCGCAGGATGAGCCAGTGCTCGCACCGCGCAAGAGTCGCAAGAACAACCCGGAAAAGACCCGCGAGAACATCCTCCAGGAGGCGATTGTCGAGTTTGTCCAGCAGGGCCTTTCCGGTGCGCGGGTGGATGCGATCGCCGAGCGCATCCACACCTCCAAGCGCATGATCTATTACTACTTCGGCAGCAAGGAACAGCTCTACGTCGAGGTCCTGGAAAAGCTCTACGGGGATATCCGCAGCACCGAGAGCCGCTTGCACCTGGCGGAACTGGCGCCCCGCGAAGCGATTCGTCGGCTGGTGGAATTCACCTTCGATCACCACGATCGCAATGTCGATTTCGTGCGCATCGTCAGCATCGAGAATATCCACAAGGCCGAGTACGTGAAGCAGTCCCGGGCGATCAAGGCGATGAACAACACCATCCTCGATGCCCTGGGCGAGATCCTCGATCGCGGCGCTCGGGAAGGCCTGTTCCGGGCCGGCCTGGATCCGCTGGATGTGCACCTGCTGATCAGCTCGTTCTGTTTCTACCGGGTGTCGAACCGCCACACCTTCGGCGAGATCTTCCAGATCGACCTGCCGGATGAAGGCATCAAGCAGCGTCATCGGGAGATGATCTGCGAATCGGTTCTACGCTATCTGCAGGCCTGAATCCCCCTGCTGCAGCGGCATTGCGTAGGAGCTGGCTTGCCAGCGAAAGGGCCCTTAATATCGCCATTACCCCAGCTTCTACAACATCCCCCACGACAAGGACGGCACCATGGGCAACCCCATTCCAACGCTGAAAATCATCCTGATCCTGATGATCGCGGTCGACACCTTCTGGTTCGGCGAGCGCCTGTTCTCCCTGGCCGGATTCAGTCTGTTCGACTGGTTGCCGACGACCCTGATCAGCCTGGTGGGCATCCTTGGCAGCCTGCTGATGATCCTCTTCAACGTGCTGCTGATCGGCCTGCTGTCGCGCTTGCAGCTCAAGTCCGAATAGGCCTGCCAGCCGCGGCTCCAAGGCTGCGGCCAGCACGGCATGGCGCTTAGCCCGGCATGCTGTGGAAATGCTCCAGCATGCGCTGGGCATCGGCGCGGACTCCGCTGAACAGCTCGAACGCCTTCACCGCCTGGAACACCGCCATGGTGCCGCCGTCCAGGGTTCGGCAACCCAGGGCCCGAGCGTTGCGCAGCAGTTCGGTTTGCAGCGGGAAGTAGACGATCTCGGCCACCCACAGGTCTGCGCGCAACAGCTCCAGCGGCACCGGCATGCCCGGCAGCTTGGCCATGCCCATGGGGGTGGTGTTCACCAGGCCGTCGGCCTCCGCCAGGGCGGCGGGCAAGTCGTTGCCGGCCTTGGCCCGAGCCGGGCCGAAATGCTGGTTGAGGTTGTCCGCCAGGCTCTGCGCCCGTGAGTTATCCACATCGAAAATGCTCAACTGCTGCACCCCTTCACTGAGCAGCGCATGGGCCACCGCCGCTCCGGCACCGCCGGCGCCCATCTGCACCACCTGCTGCCGCGCGACCCCCGCCAGGCCACGCCGAAAGCCTTCGGCAAAGCCCAGGCAGTCGGTGTTGTGGCCGATGCGCTTGCCGTCCTTGAGCACCACGGTATTCACCGCGCCAATGCCCCGGGCCTCGGGGGACAGCTCGTCGAGCAGCGCCAGGATGCTCTGCTTGCAGGGAAAGGTGATGTTCAGGCCGGTGAACGCCATGCGTTCGGCAGCCTCCAGCAGTTGCGGCAGGGCGTTGCTGTCCAGGCCTAGCTGATCCAGGTCGATCAGCCGGTAGAGGTAGCGCAGACCCTGGGCATCGCCTTCGCGTTCATGCAGCGCCGGGGTGCGCGAGGCCTGGATGCCGGCGCCGATCAGCCCGACGAGAATGCCTGGATTGCGGCTCATGCACCCTGCTCCTGGAAGTACTGGCTGAAGTGTTCCAGCGCCAGGCGGTAGCCGTGGCTGCCAAAGCCGCACATCACCGCCAGGGCGATCCCCGAGACGAAGGAGTGATGACGGAACGGCTCGCGGGCATGGACGTTGGACAGGTGCACCTCGATCACCGGCAGCTCGCTGGCCACCAGGGCATCGCGGATCGCCACCGAGGTGTGGGTCCAGGCGGCAGGGTTGATCAGGATACCGGCGCAGCGCCCGCGGGCGGTGTGGATCCAGTCCAGCAGTTCGCCTTCGTGATTGGTCTGGCGAAACTCCACCGCCAGGCCGAACTCCTCGGCGGTGCGAGCGCACAGGGCGGAGAGATCGGCCAGGGTTTCGTGGCCGTAAGTGGCCGGTTCACGGGTGCCGAGCAGGTTCAGGTTCGGGCCGTTGAGCACCAGAACGATAGGACGCATGGGGGAAGATCTCCGTTGTTATTGTCGGCCTCGGGGGCCACAGCGAGGCGCTGTGGATAAATTGTACTAACTGGTTAATTTGGTCAATTGAGCCCTTCTCAGGGAAGGCTGGGCGAGGGATTTAAGTGTTCGGTAATCGCCCGCGGTGACCGACGGCGGCCAGGGCAATGCCCTGTACGGCAATAAATACTGACGACTTGGACGCCGGCCAACGGCCTCTGCACCAGCCTGCGGGACTAATCTCAAACAGGACATGCCGCCACGCCCGCTGATGGCCGATGGTCGGATTGATGATTGAGATGCGAGTCTTCGCATTCATAAACCTAACGGATGGGTTAGCATGAAAGTGTTCGCTTACAAGGGCTATGCGGTCGTCATCATGTTGCGTGATGAACATTGCCCACCCCATGTGCATGTAGACGGTGGTCGTTGGAGTGCACGCTTTCGCTTCAGCTTCTGGCACAACGGTGTCGAGCTCTGGGACGTTGTCCCGGGTGGGCAGCGTCCGGCCCTGGCAGTCCTTGAGGGCTTGCGCCAGGCCTTGAAGCGGCAGGTTCATCTGGCTCGGCGGATTTGGTGGAGCAAGTTGCGCACCCTATGCCTTGAGCATCAGCTGTGGGATTGGCAGGCGAATGCAGTGGTTGCACGGTCGAGCGCCGGTTGCAGGGTTTACCTGATCGAGTCGGCGCACTACGAGGAACAAGAAAACCTGACCCGCCTGACCCTGGTTGGAGTGGCGGAGGGAGTGGAGATCGAACTATGAAAGTCATCAAAGCAGCGATACCCGTCGACTTGCCCCTGACCCAGGCACAGCTGGATCAGGCCATCGAGCGTGGTGAGGCGCGTAGTGAATCGGGTCTGCAGGTCAGCACCCTGAGTTATCAGGCTGCGTGCCTGTGTTTCGGTTTTGCCGATGGCACCTCGATCCACTTGCCCGTGGAGAATTATCCGGAACTTGCGCTGTTGAGCGAGGTGCAGTTGCAACAGCTGTACCTGGGTTTTTCCGCGACGGCCCTGTGCCATGACGAGCTGGATCTGCAGGTATCGATTGTCGGGCTGCTGTCCGCCAGCGCGCCGCTGATGAAGCTTGCGACCCAGCTGGCGGCTTCGCGCAATGGCCGGCAAAGCAGCGCGGCCAAGGCACAGGCGGCTCGACTGAACGGCAAGAAAGGCGGCCGGCCGCGCAAGGTGCAAGTGTCGGTGTAGCGGTTGGCGTGGGCTTTTCGAGCCCCAGCGCGGATCGTCAATGAGTGCTCATATCAATTGAAAATCATTCTCGACTGACCTTAAGATGCCCGACAATTTCCTTCATGCTCCAGGGAGTCGGTTTGTCGGACATGGATCTCAAGGGACTGTTTCTCAAGCATGCCGTTGCCCTGCGCGGGTACCTGGCGCGCCGGATACGGGACCCACAGTTGGCGGCTGATCTGGTGCAGGAGAGTTTCCTGCGGCTGGCGGAGCAGACCCGTGGCCAACCCATCGACAACTCCCAGGGCTATCTCTACCGCACGGCGAACAATCTGCTGATCGACCATGTCCGGCAGGAGGCGCGGCGCAAGACCGAAACCGTGCCCCATGAACGGCTGACCGAGATCGAGGATGAAGGGGCCGGGCTCGAGGCTCAGGCGATGGCGCAGCAGCAACGCATGGCATTGCAACAGGCAGTGGCCGAGTTACCGGAACGGACCCGGGAGATCTTTCGCCTGAATCGCCTGGAAGGCATGACCCACGCCGAAGTGGCCCGGCACTTGAACATCTCCGACAGTTCGGTGCAGAAGCACCTGTCCAAGGCCCTGGCGTATGTCATGCAGCGCCTGCAAGGGGGGCCGGGAAATACCGCCGACGAATGAATTACGGTAAATGTCGGGGTCAGTCGTCACTGCTTATACATAACGAGAATTCGAGATTCATACGTGAATAGCCAGGGTCCGCAAGAGCGCAGTATCACTGAGGCCGCCGCCGACTGGGCGGTGCGTTTGCATGCCGCGCCCCTGAGCGCCGCCGAGCAGGCCGAACTGGCCCGCTGGCTGGCTGCCGATGTGCGTCATGGCGAGGCCCTGGGGTTTGCCAGGCAAACCTGGGAAGCCCTGGGCGAGCTGCGCCTGGAGCCGGCACCCGCTAGCGCCCCGGCACCGCGGCGGGCCATGGGCCAGCCGGCCAGCAGTGTTCCACGAGCACGGCGCCGTCGCTGGTTGCCACGACTCGCCAGCACTGCGCTGCTGGTTCTGGCGCTGACCCTGGGCTGGCTGCAAGGGCCGCAGGCACTGCTGTACCTGCAAGCCGACTACCTCACCGGCAAGGGTGAGGTGCGCACCGTGCAGCTGGCCGATGGCAGCCAGGTGGAGTTGGATTCGGCCAGTGCCATCCGCCTGGATTTCACTGCCAGCCAGCGCCAGGTCCAGTTACTGGCCGGCTCTGCGGTGTTCGATGTGGCGCCCATGGTCGGCGCAGAAACCCGGCCTTTCGTGGTGCACAGCGCCGGCGGCCAGACCCGTGCCCTGGGTACGCGCTTCGTGGTCGGCCGGGAAGGCGAGCAGCAAGCCTGGGTTGGCGTGCTGCAGCACAGCGTGGCGGTGAACCTGGACACACCGGCACAGCAGGGCGCGTCCGAGCGGGTACTGCAGGAAGGGCAGAGCGCCCGCTACAGCCCGCAGTCGGGCGTGGTGCCGCTGGACGAACTCGACCTGCAACGGGCCACCAGCTGGCGGCGTGGAGTGCTGGTGTTCGATCGCCAGCCCCTGGCCGTGGTGGTCGAGCGGCTCAATCGCTATCGCCCCGGGCGGGTGCTGCTGACCAGTCGCGAACTGGGGCAGCGCCAGGTCAGTGGGGTATTTCGCCTGGATATGCTCGACGCGGCCCTGGTCACCTTGACCCGGGAGCTTGGGGTCGAGCGTTTCGACCTGGCCGGCGTCAGCCTGATCTACTGAGGCCTGCGGGCCTTTTTCCACAGCGTCGAAAAATAATCGAAAAAAAACTTACTGAGTTTTCTTGCCTGGCACGTCTAGCTAACTGAGATGCATTCGCATAAACAGAATTGGCCAGGGCAGGAACAACGAACATGAAGGGGAGCAGTCGCACTGGATTCTACGGCGCAAGTGGTTTGGCCTTGGCCATCCACGTGGGCGTAGCAGGGCTGTTGGCGGGGAGTGGCGTGCTGCATGCGGCGGAACCTGTGGGCACAGTTCCCCAGGATGCCGCACAGCAACGCCAGCTGGATTTCGATATTCCCGCCCAGGCCCTCGGCAGTGCGGTCCTGGCTTTTGCCGAGCAGGCCGGGGTGCAGGTGTTGTTCGACAGCATGCGCTTGCATGGCCTGCACAGTTCGCCGCTCAAGGGGCGCTACAGCGCCGAAGAAGGACTGGCCCGCCTGCTGGGCAATGCGCCCGTGGAATACCGCTTCAGCGGCGAACGCCAGGTAACCCTGAGTCGCCTGGAAGCCCAGCAGGGCGGCCTGGCGCTGTCCACCACCACGGTTTCCGGCAACCTCGAAGGCCGTCAGGACGACTGGGTGTACAACGCCCCGCGTTCGGTAAGCGTGGTCGGTCGCGAGCAGCTGGATCGCAACCCGCCCCGCCACGCCGCCGACATGCTGGAGGAAACCTCCGGCGTGTACTCCGCGGTCAGTCAGCAGGACCCGGGACTGTCGGTGAATATCCGCGGAATCCAGGACTACGGCCGGGTCAATATGTCGGTGGACGGCATGCGCCAGAACTACCAGCAGAGCGGCCACCAACAGCGTAACGGCACTCTCTACGTCGACCCCGAGCTGCTCTCGGAAGTGGTGGTGGAAAAGGGCGCTACCTCGACCATGGGCGGCGCCGGAGTGATCGGCGGGATCGCCAACTTTCGCACCCTCGAGGCTCGCGACTTGCTCAAGCCCGGCCAGGAGATCGGTGGCCGGATTCGCGCCACCAGCGGCCTGGGTGGTCGCAGTAATGGCACCCATTTCATTGGCAGCTCGGCCTTCGCCATTGGCACCGAGGTCTGGGACATGCTGCTGGCGGCCAGTGAACGGCACCTGGGCGACTACAACCCGGGCACCCAGGGCGGCATTGGCGAACTGCGCACCGGGTCCTGGATAGACCCCAGCATCAATGACCGGGTGAAGCACTCGAAGGTGGCCTATTCGGCTTCCGTGATGCGTTCGCGCCTGGCCAAGCTGGGGCTCAACCTGCCCCAGGACCAGCGCCTGCAACTGAGCTACCTGACCACCCAGGTGTCCTACGACGACGCCAACATGATGAACACCGAGAACAAGCAGCAGCTCTGGGAGAAGCTCGGCAGCAGCAAGGTGCGCTCGCAGAACTTCGGCCTCGACTACAGCTATGCCCCGGACAACCCCTTGATCGACTTCAAGGCCAAGCTCTACTACGTCGACAACAGCAACGACCAGAGCACCCTGCAGCGCCGCAGCAGCCCCGGCTATTCGATCACCTACCAGACCGATACCTACGGCGCCCAGGCGCAGAACACCTCGACCTTTGCCCTGAGCGAGCTGGCCACGATCAAGGCCAACTACGGCCTGGAATTCTTCTACGACAAGGTCCGCCCCGACTCCAGCCAGCCGGTGCCCACAGGCTCGGCGGTCAGTGCCTCGCCCGCCGCGAGCATGACCCCGGAGGGCGACCGGGCCCTGGGCAGCCTGTTCACCCGCCTGGACTTCGACTATGACGGCTGGCTGAACCTCAATGCCGGCTTGCGCTACGACCGTTACCGCCTGCGGGGCGAAACCGGGATCAACACCCGCACCTTCGTGATCGGCAAGACCCCGCAACAGGTCACGGTGCCGGTGAACTACGACATCGACACCCAGGAAGGGCGCTTCTCGCCGACCTTCGGCCTGTCGCTGAAGCCCGGTGTCGAGTGGCTGCAACTGTTCGCCAGCTACGGCAAGGGCTGGCGCCCGCCGGCGGTGACCGAAACCATGATCACCGGGCGGCCCCACGGCGGCGGTTCGGAAAGCATGTACCCCAACCCCTTCCTCAAGCCCGAGCGCTCCAGCTCCTGGGAAGCGGGCTTCAACATTTTCAAGGAAAACCTCTGGCTCGACGACGATCGCCTGGGGGGCAAGGTGGCCTATTTCGATACGCGGGTCGAAGACTTCATCTACATGGCCATGGGCGTGCAGCCCCCGGGCTACGGCATGCCCGGCATCGGCAACAGTGCCTACGTCAACGACCTCAGCGGCACCCGCTTCAAGGGCATCGAGTACCAGCTCGACTACGACACGGGGCGCGCCTATGGCCAGCTCAACTACACCCGCATGATTGGCGACAACGACTTCTGCATGAAGACCGCGTGGCTGGGGGGCGTGACCCAACCGGTGAAGAAAGGTGCGGGCCGCGGGGCCATAGTCACCGAGATGCGCCCGGACCAGCAGGCCAACAACGCCAGCCAGTGCAAGGCGGCGATCCTCGGTTCCGCCGAACACATGCCCATGGACCGCGGCACCCTGACCCTGGGCGCGCGCTTCTTCGAGCGCAAGCTGGATATCGGCGCCCGGGCCCGCTACAGCGCCGGCTACGCGATCGCCGGTTCGGCCGGCGGCACGGTCAGCCAGAACGGCGTGTACCCGGCCGACTGGAAGCCCTACACCGTCTACGACCTGTATGGCAGCTACCGCGCCAGCGATGAACTGACCCTGCGCCTGGCCATGGAGAACGTCACCGATCGCGCCTACCTGGTGCCGCTTGGCGATGTGCTGGCCTTTACCCTCGGCCGCGGCCGGACCCTGCAGGGCACTGTGGAATACCAGTTCTGAACCCTTTTGCCCAATGACGGGCAAAACCGCAGCGTGCCAACGCCTGCTGCGGCAAAGACCCCCAATGTTATGGAGTTTTGCATGAGCATTTCGATCTCTTACAGCGCTACCTACGGCGGTAATACTGTTGCGCAATACCTGAATGACTGGTCGGCCTACTTCGGCGATGTCAACCATCGCCCAGGCCAGGTGGTCGATGGCACCAACACCGGCGGTTTCAATCCGGGCCCGTTCGACGGCACCCAGTACGCCATCAAGAGCACCGCCAGCGACGCCGCCTTCGTGGCCGACGGCAGCCTGCACTACACCCTGTTCAGCAACCCGAGCCACACCCTCTGGGGTTCGGTGGACACCATCGCCCTGGGCGACACCCTGGCCGGCGGTTCGGGCAGCAACTACCACCTGGCCAGCCAGGAAGTCAGCTTCAGCAACCTGGGCCTCAATAGCCTCAAGGAAGAAGGCCGCGCGGGCGAAGTGCACAAGGTGGTCTATGGCCTGATGAGCGGCGACAGCTCGGCGCTGGCCGGCGAAATCGATGCCCTGCTCAAGGCCATCAACCCAAGCCTGTCGCTGAACTCGACCTTCGACGACCTGGCCGCTGCCGGCGTCGCCCACGTCACGCCAGCCGCTGCTGCCACTGCCGACATCGGCCTGGTGGGCGTGCAGGACGTGGCCCACGACTTTGCCCTGGCAGCCTGAGTGCAGGCTTGAGGCATAAAAAAGCGAATTCAGGATCGCTCCCGAATTCGCTCGCTTGACTCACCTCCGTCGCCCGAGTTTTCGAAGGCCAGGGCGGCGGCGGTGGCAAATTCTGCGGAGCGCCGGGTTGCCTGTCAACGCACCGGGCGCGCCGCTGGCTGCTGCGCTCTGCCTGAGCGCAAGGCCATGTATCCCTCAACTCTCCACAGGACACCTTGATGAGCAGGCCGACTCCACTTGCCGCTTCCGAGACGCTGGCGGCCCTGACGGCCTACAAGGGCGGCTTCTTCAACATCGGCCTGTTCTCGGCGGTGATCAACCTGCTGATGCTGGCCCCGGCGCTGTACATGCTGCAGGTCTACGACCGGGTGCTGGCCTCGGGCAATCAGATGACCCTGTTGATGCTGACGCTGATGATTCTCGGCCTGTTCGGCCTGATGGGGGCCTTGGAGTGGGTGCGCAGCCAGGTGGTGATCCGCCTCGGCACGCAGATGGACATGCGCCTCAACCAGCGGGTCTACGATGCCGCCTTCGAGGCCCAGCTCAAGGGCAGCCCCCAGGCCGCCGGCCAGGCCTTGAACGACCTGACCGCGCTGCGCCAGTTCGCCACCGGCAATGCCCTGTTCGCGTTCTTCGATGCGCCCTGGTTTCCGGTCTATCTGCTGGTGATTTTCCTCTTCCACCCCTGGCTCGGCCTGCTGGCCCTGGGCGGTGCGGTGCTGCTGGTGGCACTGGCCTGGATCAACCAGCACATCTGCCAGGCGCCGTTGGCCGAGGCCAGCCAGCTGTCCATCATCACCAGCCAGCAGGCCACGGCCAACTTGCGCAACGCCGATGCGATCGAGGCCATGGGCATGCTCGCATCCCTGCGCGAGCGCTGGTTTATCGGTCACCAGGGCTTTCTCGCCCAGCAGAACCTGGCCAGTGAAAAGACCGCCACCATCAGTGCCTGGTCCAAGGGCGTGCGCCTGGCCTTGCAATCCCTGGTGCTGGGCCTGGGCGCCTGGCTGGCGGTGCAGGGGCAGATCACCCCGGGCATGATGATCGCCGGCTCGATTCTCATGGGCCGGGTGCTCAGCCCCATCGACCAGTTGATCGCCGTGTGGAAGCAGTGGAGTTCGGCGCGCCTGGCCTACGAGCGGCTGTCGGAGCTGTTGCAGGCCAACCCGCCACGCCCGACACGCATGAGCCTGCCCACGCCCAAGGGCGAGCTGAGTGTGGAACAGCTCAGTGCCTGTGCTCCCGGCCGTCGCCGTCCGGCCTTGACCCACCTCGGCTTTACCCTGGCTGCCGGCCAGGTGCTGGGCGTGATCGGCCCTTCCGGTTGCGGCAAGTCGACCCTGGCGCGCTTGCTGGTGGGCGCCTGGGCCCCACTCACCGGCAAGGTGCGCCTGGATGGCGCGGACCTGACCCTGTGGGATAAGCAGCAACTGGGCCCGCACATTGGCTACCTGCCCCAGGACATCCAGCTGTTCGCCGGCAGCATCGCCGAGAACATCGCGCGTTTTGGCCAAGTGGATGCGCAGCAGGTGCTGCAGGCGGCGCAGATGGCCGGGGTGCATGAGCTGATTCTGCAAATGCCCCAGGGCTACGACACGCGCCTGGGAGAGGGCGGCGCCGGGTTGTCCGGTGGCCAGCGCCAGC
This sequence comes from Pseudomonas sp. NFXW11, assembly GCF_049887815.1. NCBI lineage: Bacteria > Pseudomonadati > Pseudomonadota > Gammaproteobacteria > Pseudomonadales > Pseudomonadaceae > Pseudomonas > Pseudomonas sp. NFXW11. Next base: position 104,189 of record NZ_JAGEKI010000010.1, read on the forward strand.
GCATTGGCCTGGCCCGCGCGCTGTATGGCCTGCCGGCGCTGATCGTGCTCGACGAGCCCAATTCCAACCTCGATGAGGCCGGCGAACAGGCACTGCTGCAGGCCATCGCCCAGCTCAAGCAACAAAAACGCACCCTGGTGCTGATCACCCACAAGCCCAATGTGCTGACCCTGACCGACCAGCTGATGATCCTGCGTGAAGGCCAGTTGCAAGCCTTCGGCCCCACGGCGCGAGTGCTGGAAGCCAGCCAGAAGGCCAAGGCCGCCCCCGCACCAACGGTGCCCGCCAGCAATCCGGTCACCAGCCTGAACATGAATTACCGCCTCGGCGTGGCCGGCGGCGAAGGGAAGAAAGCATGAAAGCCTCGTTATCCACAGCCCGTACGACGTCCGAGAGCCCGGCGGTGAGCAATCTGCTGGTGCTGGACGACAAGCAGTATTCACGGCTCGGCTGGCTGCTGGTGCTGGGGGGCTTTGCCGGGTTTCTCGGCTGGGCCGCCCTGGCGCCCCTGGACAAGGGCGTGGCGGTGTCGGGCAAGGTCATGGTCTCGGGCCATCGCAAGACCGTGCAGCATCCGAGCGGTGGCATAGTCGAGCGGATCGAGGTGCGCGATGGCGACCGGGTCAGTGCCGGGCAGGTGCTGCTGCGCCTTAACGAGACACCGCTGCGCACCCAGATGCAATCCCTGCGCAGCCAGTACCTGGGTTCCCTGGCCAGCGAGGCGCGGCTCGATGCCGAGCGCAATGGCGCCCAGGACATTGTCTTCGATCCACAACTCCAGGCCCTGGCCGGCGAACCGGACGTCGCCGCCAGCTTGGCGCTGCAACGCCAACTGTTCAGCAGCCGGCGCCAGGCCCTGGCCATGGAACAGCAGGGCATTGCCCAGACCATTGCCGGCTCCGAGGCGCAGCTGCGCGGCACCCGGGATTCCCAGGCCAGCAAGGTGCAGCAGCGCAACGCCCTGAACCAACAGTTGCAGGGCCTGCGGGAGCTGGCCCGGGACGGCTACATTCCGCGCAACCGGCTGCTGGACAGCGAGCGTTTGTACGCCCAGGTGGAGGGTGCGATCGCCGAGGATTTCGGCCGCATCGGCCAGTTGCAGCGCCAGGTTCTGGAACTGCGCCTGCGCATACGCCAGTCCAGCGAGGACTTCCAGAAAGACCTGCGCGGCCAACTGGCCGAGACCCGGGTACGCACTGAAGACCTGCGCAATCGCCTGGCCTCCGCCGAGTTCGAACTGGCCAACAGTCAGGTGCGGGCTCCGGCCGCCGGGGTGGTGGTGGGGCTGGAGGTGTACACCGAGGGTGGGGTGATCAAGCCCGGCCAGCCGTTGATGGACATAGTGCCCCAGGACGAACCGCTGCTGGTGGAGGCGCGGGTGCCGGTGCAGATGGTGGACAAGGTGCACCCGGGGCTGGGGGTGGAATTGATGTTCCCGGCCTTCAACCAGAGCACCACGCCGAAGGTGCCGGGGCAGGTGACCCTGGTGTCCGCCGATCGCCAGGTCGACGAGCGCACCGAGGAGCCTTACTACACCCTGCGCGCCACCGTCAGCGCCCAGGGCATGGCGCAGTTGCAGGGCTTGCAGATCCGTCCGGGAATGCCGGTGGAAGCCTTTGTTCGCACGGGCGAGCGCTCGATGCTCAATTACCTGTTCAAGCCCCTGTTGGACCGGACTCATATGGCGTTGGTGGAAGAATGATCCGCGCTTGCTGCTACCTGCCCTTGCTTTGCCTGCTGAGCAGCCCTGCGGCCCAGGCCCTGGGTTTGCTCGACGCCTACGACCTGGCCCTGCGCAACGACCCGACCTTCCAGGCCGCGCTCAAGGAACGCGATGCCGGCGAGGAAAACCGCGCCATCGGCCGCGCCGGGCTGCTGCCGAACCTGTCCTGGAGCTACAACAATTCGCGCAATCAGTCCGAGGTGACCCAGGAGACGATTCGTGGCGATGTCACCAGCGACCGTGATTACCGCAGCTACGCCTCGACCCTGACCCTGCAGCAGCCGCTGCTCGACTACGAGGCCTATGCCCGCTATCGCCAGGGCTCGGCCCAGGCGCTGTTCGCCGACGAGCGCTTGCGCGGCAAGAGCCAGGAACTGGCAGTGCGCCTGCTGGGCGCCTACAGCCAGGCGTTGCTGGCTCAGGAACGCATTGAGCTGAGCCGGGCGCAGAAGCGCGCCTACGCCGAACGCCTGCAACTCAACCAGCGCCTGCTCAAGGGCGGCGAGGGCACCCGCACCGATGTGCTGGAAACCCAGGCCCGCCTGAGCCTGGCCCAGGCCCAGGAGATCGAGTCCGAGGATGCCCAGGACGCGGCCCTGCGAGAATTGCAGGCGATAGTCGGCGAGCCCTTGCAGATCGATGAACTGGACCCGCTGGCCCGGCAGTTCGAGATCCAGCCGTTGCAACCCAATCGCTTCGACAGCTGGCGTGACCTGGCCTTGGCCAACAACCCGCAGCTGGCTTCCCAGCAACAGGCGCTGCGGGTGGCTGAGTACGAGGTGCAGCGCAAGCGCGCGGGGCATCTGCCCAAGGTCAGCCTGTACGCCAGCAGCCGGCAGACTAGCTCCGATTCCGAGAGCTCCTACAACCAGCGCTATGACACCAATACGCTGGGCATCCAGGTCAGCTTGCCGCTGTTTGCCGGCGGCTCGGTGTCGGCCTCGACCCGCCAGGCCGCCAGCCAGCTGTCCCAGGCACAGTACGAACTGGATGCGCAGACCGCCACCACCCTCAACGAGTTGCGCAAGCAGTTCAATCTCAATACCAGCGCCGCGGCCAAGGTACGTGCCTATGCAATGGCCGTGAGCTCGGCCGAGGCCCTGGTGAGCGCCACCCAGAAGAGCGTGCATGGCGGCGAGCGGGTCAACCTCGACGTGCTGGATGCCGAGCAGCAGCTGTTCACCGCCCGGCGCGATCTGGCAGACGCCCGGCATGCCTATCTGCTGGCGCGGATTCAGCTCAAGTATTACGCGGGATTGCTCAACGAGCAGGACCTGCAGCAGTTGGCCGGGTACTTCCGCCCTCTGGGCTGAATGTGCCAGCCGTAGGTGGGTGATCTTGATCGTAGGAGCTGGCTTGCCAGCGAAGGCGTCCGCCAGATTGGCGCAAGTCTTGAGGGCCTATTCGCCGGCAAGCCGGCTCCTACGGGTGGGCGGCAGAATGACAACGGCCGTCTCGAGGACGGCCGTTGGTGGCAGCGGAGTGGATCAGCGCCGGGTCAGCAGCACCCCGGATTCCATATGGTGGGTCCAGGGGAACTGGTCGAACAGGGCGCAGCTACTGATGCGGTGGGTGTCGTGCAACTGGGCGATGTTGGCCGCCAGGGTTTCCGGGTTGCAGGAGATGTATAGGATGTTGTCGAAGCGCCGGGTCAGCTCGCAGGTGTCCGGGTCCATGCCGGCCCGGGGCGGGTCGACGAACACGCTGCCGAATTCGTAGCTCTTCAGGTCCACGCCTTGCAGACGGCGGAAGGGTCGCACTTCGTTCAGGGCTTCGGTCAATTCCTCGGCCGACAAACGCACCAGGGTGACGTTATCCACAGCGTTTTCGCTGAGGTTGCTCAGGGCCGCATTCACCGAGGTCTTGCTGATTTCGGTGGCCAGCACCTTGCGTACCCGGGTGGCCAGGGGCAGGGTGAAGTTGCCGTTGCCGCAGTACAGCTCCAGCAGGTCGTCCTGGCGTTCGCCCAGGGCGGCATAGGCCCAGTTGAGCATCTTCTGGTTGACCGTGCCGTTGGGCTGGGTGAAGGCGCCTTCGGGCTGGCGATAGCTGAAGGTGCGGCCACCGACTTCCAGCTTCTCCACCACATAGTCCTGGCCTATGACTTCGCGCTTGCCCTTGGAGCGGCCGATCACGCTGACCTTGAGGTCGGCGGCCAGTTGGCTCGCAGCCTTGTGCCAATGCTCGTCCAGGGGGCGGTGGTAGCACAGGGTGATCATCGCGTCGCCGGCCAGGGTGGTGAGGAATTCCACCTGGAACAGCTTGTGGCTCAGCGCGCTGCTGGCTTGCCAGGCGGCCTTGAGCTGGGGCATCAACTGGTTGATGCGCAGGCTAGCGATGGGGAATTCCTCGATCAGGATCGGCGTGCGCTTGTCGTCCTGGGAGAACATCGCGTAGTGGCGCTCGCCGGCCTCGCGCCACAGGCGGAATTCGGCCCGCAGGCGGAAGTGCTGCAGGGGCGAATCGAAGACCTGGGGCTCGGGCGCGTCGAACGGCGCCAGCAGGTCACGCAAGCGCGTGACCTTGTCCTGAAGTTGTACGGCGTAGGAGGCAGCGTCAAAAGTCATGCAGGGTAGCCCAGCTTGATCACGAACAAGATCGACAGGATCACCAGCGGCGCGTTCAGCTCACGGGCACGGCCCGACAGCAGCTTGATCGCGGTCCAGGCAATGAAGCCGAAGGCGATGCCGTTGGCGATGGAGTAGGTGAATGGCATGGCCAGGGCGGTGACCACCACCGGGGCGGCGACGGTGATGTCATCCCAGTCGATTTCCGCCAGGCCGGAGGTCATCAATACCGCGACGAACAGCAGCGCCGGAGCGGTGGCGAAGGCCGGTACGCTGGCCGCCAGCGGCGAGAAGAACAGCGCCAGCAGGAACAGGATGGCCACCACGATGGCGGTCAGGCCGGTGCGGCCGCCGGCGCTCACGCCTGCCGCCGATTCGATGTAGCTGGTGGTGGTCGAGGTGCCCAGTAGCGAGCCGCCCAGGGCCGCGGTGCTGTCGGCGATCAGGGCTCGGCCCATTTTCGGCATGTGGCCGTCCTTGCCCATCAGGCCGGCGCGCTTGGCCACGCCGATCAGGGTGCCGGAGTTGTCGAACAGGTCGACGAACAGGAAGGCGAAGATCACGCTGATCAGGCCGATGTCCAGGGCGCCGCGGATATCCAGCTGCAGGAAGGTCGGGGCCAGGGATGGCGGCATCGAGGTCACGCCGTTGAACGGGGTGAAGCCCAGCAGGATGGAAACGATGGTCACCGCGAGAATGCCGATCAGCACCGCGCCGCGCACTTTCAGTGCTTCCAGGGCGACGATCAGTACAAAGCCCAGGGTGGCGAGGATGGGTGCGGGTTTCTTCAGGTCGCCGAGGCCCACCAGGGTGGCTTCGTTGCCCACCACGATTTCAGCGTTGTGCAGGGCGATCAGCGCCAGGAACAGGCCGATACCGGCGGCGATTGCCGAGCGCAGGGGCAGGGGGATGCTGTTGATGATCCATTCGCGGATGCGGAAGATCGACAGCATGAAGAACAGCACCGCCGAGATGAATACCGCACCCAGGGCCACTTGCCAGGTGTGGCCCATGTGCAGCACCACGGTGTAGGTGAAGAAGGCGTTCAGGCCCATGCCCGGTGCCAGGGCGATCGGGTAGTTGGCGATCAGGCCCATGACCGTGGAGCCGAAGGCCGCTGCCAGGCAGGTGGCGACGAACAGCGCGCCTTTGTCCATGCCCGTCGCGCCGAGAATGCTCGGGTTGACGAAGAGGATGTAGGCCATGGCCAGGAAGGTGGTCACGCCCGCAAGAATCTCGGTGCGCACGTTGGTGTTGTGTGCCTTGAGTTGAAACAGCCTTTCCAGCATGTCTGCTCCCCGTGGCGCCCCCAGGCGCCGTGAATGTATCGACTCCAACAGCAAAGCACAGACTTTGTAAGGTGCCTGTGGATTTGCTCAGGGTCGGAAAAAGCCGCGCATCATACCAGCAGCGTGGGCCAATGGCTGCGATCGTCGGCGATGTTTTGCCCGACTGGCAAGTAGCGCATACTGCGCCCTGGTTTTGAGGGGGGATTTATGCGCAGTGCGATGAAAATGACCGGTCTGGCCTTGCTCGGCGCACTGGCCTGCTTGCTGGCGACGCCGGCCCTGGCCCGTTCGGCGCCGCCGTTGAGCGAGGTGGAAATTCTCAAGGTGTTGTCGCCTTCCTGCGGCCTGGAGGATGTGTCCGACGGTCGTGAACGCACCCAGTGCGATCACTCCGGCCCGAACATCAAGGTCTATGTGCTGGAGATCGGCTATGGCCGCGAGCCCCATGTGACCCTGGATGGCTTCGAAGTCGATGGCACCCGCTCGCCGGTGTGCGAGGACGGCTCCAGCTATGTGCCGTGCGGCAACTCGGGAATCACCGTCGGCTACATCTATATCTTCGACCTGGCGGGCAAGCAGGAAGGCACCTTCAGCTTCAGCAACACCTCGCTCAATGCGCCGGGCAATAGCATGAGCGCGCAGATCTACATCAAGTAAGGCTGCTCTGCCCGAGCTGAGCCGACAGCTGCTGGATCGGCAGTTGCAGATTCTGCTCGGTCTGCCAGATGTCGTAGTCGGCCTGCACCGCCAGCCACACCCTGGCCTTGCCAATGCCCGCGCGCTCCAGCCGGACAGCCAGCTCCGGGCGAATCGGCGCGTGACCATTGAGCACCTTGGACAGATGGGGGCGGGCGTAACCCAGGTGCCGCGCCAGCTCCGTCACGCTGATGCCCAGTTCGGGCAGAACGTCCAGGCGCAGCGTATCCCCGGGGTGCGGCGGGTTATGGATGGACATGGTCCGACCTCCTGTTCAGTGGTAGTCCAGATAGTCGACCAACTCGATATCCGAACCTATGAAACGAAAGATCACTCGCCAATTGCCGGACACCGCCAGCGACCAGTAGCCAAGACGGCCGCCCCTGAGCGGGTGCAAGCGCCAGCCCTGCAGATCGAGATCCGCAGGTTCGCTGGCGTGATCCATAAACGACAGCTGGCGGGCCAGCCGGCGTGCATGTTCGGCCCGTATTCCACGAGTCGATCCGGTTTCATAGAAGGCGCGCAGGCCTTTGTGCTGAAAGGACTTGATCATGGGGAGCGAGTGTAAGGCGATACCTTACACTCGTCCGAGCGGTTTTGTATTGCAGAGAATGATCAATAACCTGTTACAGCACTGGGTGCCGTCTTGGTTTCAAGGCCTGGGCTCCTGTGGCTCATGCATCCGGTCACGCCTGGCCAGGGTCGGGAACAGCTTGATCCAGACCCCGGTCACCAGCAGTGTGCCGACCCCGCCCAATACCACTGCCGGCACCGTGCCGAACCAGTGGGCGGTGAGGCCGGATTCGAATTCCCCCAGCTGATTCGAGGCGCCGATAAACAGGCCGTTCACCGCGCTGACCCGGCCGCGCATTTCATCCGGGGTTTCCAGCTGCACGAAGGACGCACGGATCACCATGCTGATCATGTCCGCCGCCCCCAGCACCACCAGCACCGCCAGGGAAAACCAGAACGAGGTGGAGAGGCCGAAGGCGATGGTGGCCACGCCAAATACCCCGACCGCGGTGAACATCACCCGTCCGACCTGGCGCTCGACACTGAAGCGCGCCAGCCACAGCGACATCAACAGGGCGCCCACCGCCGGTGCCGAACGCAGCAGGCCCAGGCCCCAGGGGCCGGTCAGCAGGATGTCCTTGGCGAACACTGGCAACAGCGCGGTAGCACCGCCCAGCAGCACGGCGAACAGGTCCAGGGAAATGGCCCCGAGAATGTCCGGGCGGCTGCGGATAAAGCGGATGCCCGCCAGCAGCGAGTCGAGGGTGGCCTTGCCCTTGTTCAGCGGCGTTTGCCGGGCCGGCAGGTTGAGCATCAGCAGGCAGGCAATCACATACAGAAACACCGTGGGGCCGTAGACCCAGACGCTGCCGAAGGCATACAGCAGCCCGCCCAGGGCCGGGGCGACAATGGTTGCCGACTGTTGCGCCGATTGCGCGGCGGCCACCGCCCGAGGGAACAGCGCGCTGGGCACTATGCTCGGCAACAGCGCCTGGGTGGTGGGCATTTCGAAGGAGCGGGCGCCACCGAGCAGGAAGGCCAGGATAAAGATCATTTCCCGGGTGACGTTGTTGGTCAGGCTGCCGATGGCCAGGGCCAGGGCGATCAAGGCCTGCAGCGACTGGCAGAGGGCGGCCACCCGGCGCCGGTCGTAGCGGTCGGCCACATGCCCGGTATGCAGCATGAACAGCACCCGCGGGGCGAACTCCACCAGGCCCACCAGGCCCAAGTCCAGCACATTGCCGGTGAGCTGATAGAGGTTCCAGCCAATGGCCACGGTGAGCATCTGGAAGCCGCTGGCGGTGAAGATCCGCGCCAGCCAGAAAGCCATGAACGGACGATGGTGGCGGAGCAGCAGAGGTTCTTGACTGGGCATCTGGCGCTAAATCTGAGCGGGGGGAGTGCCGCGAGGTTATCACCAAGATGTAACCAATAGTTGCGATCCGAGGAAAATCGTTAGCAGCGCATCTATCTTCCCGCCCCTTGCACCGATCCTTGTAGGGGCGAGCTTGCTCGCGAACGAAGCGTCCCGTTCTGTCTGCCATTGCGCTCCGCTCCCAGCTCTGGCCAGCGCCCGCTCACAAGCCCTTGAATCTGCTCAAAACCCACTGAAAAGCCCTGTGCTTGACGTGGTGAGACAAGCTGTCACGCGGCAAATAACCACAGAGTTGCGCAGCCAATTTAGGACTACTCTTTCAACGTTGCTTGACCCAGATCAATACCTTTTACAGGGCTTGACGGGGTGGCCCCCTGGGCCGGAATCCCTGCGTTGCGATGGTTTAAAAGAACGAATCCGAATTCGCCGTACTCCATATCCGTGGGGGCAGTGGGTGCAGGCCTCCGGCCGGCAGCCGGTATTACCTGACAGAGGAAAGCTTATGTTCGGTTTAGAGGCTATTGATCTCGCCCGAATCCAGTTCGCGTTCACCATCTCGTTCCATATCCTGTTCCCGGCCATCACCATCGGTCTGGCGAGCTACCTGGCGGTACTCGAAGGCCTGTGGCTGAAAACCCGTGACGACACCTACCGCGATCTCTATCACTTCTGGTCGAAGATCTTTGCCGTCAACTTCGGCATGGGCGTGGTTTCCGGCCTGGTCATGGCCTACCAGTTCGGCACCAACTGGAGTCGTTTCTCCGACTTCGCTGGTTCGGTCACGGGCCCGCTGTTGACCTATGAAGTGCTCACGGCGTTCTTCCTGGAAGCCGGTTTCCTCGGGGTAATGCTGTTCGGCTGGAACAAGGTCGGACGCAAGCTGCACTTCTTCTCCACAGTGATGGTGGCCATCGGCACCCTGATCTCGACCTTCTGGATCCTCTCGTCCAACAGCTGGATGCAGACGCCCCAGGGTTATGAAATCGTCAACGGCCAGGTAATCCCGGTGGACTGGTTCGCGGTGATCTTCAACCCGTCGTTCCCTTATCGCCTGGCGCATATGGCGGTGGCGGCCTTCGTGGCCACGGCGTTCTTCGTCGGGTCCTCGGCCGCTTGGCACCTGCTGCGCGGGCGCGATAACCCGGCGATTCGGCGCATGCTCTCGATGGCCATGTGGATGGCCTTGATCGTCGCCCCGGTACAGGCGGTGATCGGCGACTTCCATGGCCTCAACACCCTCAAGCACCAGCCGGCGAAAATCGCCGCCATCGAAGGCCACTGGGAAAACGTCGGCAATGAGCCGACCCCGCTGATTCTCTTCGGCTGGCCGGACATGAAGGCCGAGAAGACCCGTTTCGCCGTGGAAATCCCTTACCTGGGCAGCCTGATCCTCACCCACTCCCTGGACAAGCAGGTGCCGGCGCTCAAGGAATTCCCCCCCGAGGACCGCCCCAACTCGACCATCGTCTTCTGGTCGTTCCGGATCATGGTGGGCCTGGGCTTCCTGATGATCTTCACCGGCCTGTGGAGCCTCTGGCTGCGCAAGCGCGACAACCTCTACGCGTCGCGGCCGTTCCTCTACCTGGCCTTGTGGATGGGGCCGTCCGGGCTGATTGCGATCCTCGCCGGCTGGTTCACCACCGAGATCGGCCGTCAGCCCTGGGTGGTCTATGGCCTGATGCGCACCGCCGACGCCTCCTCCGGGCACAGCCTGGTGCAGATGAGCATCACCCTGGCGCTGTTCGTGGTGGTGTATTTCGCCCTGTTCGGCGTGGGTATCGGCTACATGATGCGCCTGGTGCGCAAAGGCCCGGTCACCAATGAAGGCGCCGAAACCAGCCACGGTGGTCCTGGGCAGAAACGCACCCCGGCCCGTCCGCTGTCCGCAGCCGACGATGACGGCGACGACCACAGCACCCGCCTGAACAAGGGGAATTGAGTCATGGGTATCGATCTTCCACTGCTTTGGGCCGTGATCATCATCTTCGGCATCATGATGTACGTGGTTATGGACGGCTTCGACCTGGGCATCGGGATTCTCTTCCCGTTCGTCAAGGACGAGCGCGACCGTGACGTGATGATGAACACCGTCGCCCCGGTCTGGGACGGCAACGAAACCTGGCTGGTACTGGGGGGCGCGGCGCTGTTCGGGGCCTTCCCGCTGGCTTACTCGGTGGTGCTCTCGGCGCTCTACCTGCCGCTGATCCTGATGCTGGTGGGGCTGATTTTCCGCGGCGTGGCCTTCGAGTTCCGCTTCAAGGCCAAGGCTGACAAGCGGCATATCTGGGACAAGGCCTTTATCGGCGGTTCCCTGGCGGCGACCTTCTTCCAGGGCGTGGCCCTGGGGGCCTTCATCGATGGCCTGCCGGTGGTCAACCGGCAGTTCGCCGGCGGCTCCCTGGACTGGCTGACACCCTTCACCTTGTTCTGCGGCCTGGCGCTGGTGGTGGCCTATGCCTTGCTCGGCTGCACCTGGCTGATCATGAAGACCGAAGGCAAGCTGCAGCAGCAAATGCATGACATTGCCCGGCCCCTGGCCTATGTCGTGCTGGCAGTGATCGGCATTGTCAGTCTCTGGACCCCGCTGGCCCACGCCGAGATTGCTGCACGCTGGTTCACCCTGCCGAACCTGTTCTGGTTCCTGCCGGTGCCGATCTTGGTGCTGGTGACCATGTATGGCCTGTTGCGTGCCGTGGCCCGCAACGCCCACTACACGCCGTTCCTATTGACCCTGGTGCTGATCTTCCTCGGCTACAGCGGCCTGGGCATCAGCCTGTGGCCGAACATCGTGCCACCGTCGATCTCCATCTGGGACGCCGCCGCGCCGCCGCAGAGCCAGGGCTTCATGCTGGTGGGCACGCTGTTCATCATTCCGTTCATCCTGGGCTACACCTTCTGGAGCTACTACGTGTTCCGCGGCAAGGTGACCCACGAGGACGGTTACCACTAGGTGGAGCGCGGTTTGCCGGTGCAGGCGTTGGAGCTGGAGGACGCTTTCGCTGGCAAGCCAGCTCCTACGGAAATTCGGTTTTGGCAGGAGTAGAGAAGATGAGCGGCAAACATTCTTTGCAGGAAATCGAACAGGCGGAAAAGAAGCCGCTGTGGCAACGCCTGGGCTGGCTGGTCATGATCTGGGGCGGCAGCGTGCTGGCCCTGTTCGTGGTGGCCAGCCTGATGCGCATGTTCATGAATGCCGCCGGCCTGACCACCCACTGATCATCCCATCCCGTTGCCTTGCGGCACGGTTTCAACCCTCCGCCAGCGGAGGGTTTTTTTTGCCTGTTATTTGCGGGCCTTGAGGATCACGAACTTGGGGGTTGCCGCCACTTGCTCGACGCCGCGGAACAATCGCGCCAGCTTGCTGTGATAACCCAGGTGGCGGTTGCCGACTATATACAGCGCACCGCCCACCACCAGGGCCTCCCGGGCCTGCTGGAACATGCGCCAGGCGAGGAAGTCACCCACCACCTGCTGCTGATGGAACGGTGGGTTGCACAGTACTACGTCCAGGGACTGCGGTTCCTGGCCCGCCAGGCCGTCGCCGGCGCGCATCAGCGCCTCGCGTTCGCCGAGCAGCGCCTGCCAGTTTTCCCGGGCTGATTGCACCGCCATAAAGGATTCGTCCACCAGGGTGTAATGGGCTTGCGGGTTGTCCAGGGCGCTGGCGATGGCCAGCACCCCATTGCCGCAGCCGAGGTCGGCGACCCGAGCGTTGCCGAGGTTGCGGGGCAGATGGGGCAGGAAGGCGCGGGTGCCGATGTCCAGGCCTTCACGGCAGAACACATTGGCGTGGTTGAGCAGCTCGATGGCGGGCTGGTCCAGGCGATAGCGGGTGGGGTAGGGCGATACAGCCGGCTCCTGGGGTTCCGCTGTGGCAATCAGCAGGCGGGCTTTTTTCACCGCCAGTGAAGCCTGCACCTGGCCGATGTAGCGCTCCAGCAGATCGCCCGCCGCCCGTGGCAGGTGCTTGACCATGGCGGCTGCCACCACCTGGGCGCCAGGGGCCAGTTGCCCTTGCAGGCGAATCAGTTGCTCTTCCAGCAGGGCCAGGGTCTTGGGCACGCGGATCAGCACCCGGTCGAAGGGGCCGCTGACGGTTTCGCTGGCCGGCACCACGCGCACGGCATCAAAAGGCAGGCCATTGCGCGCCAGGTTCTTTTCCAGGGCCAGGGCCCCCAGGTAGGAATCTCCGCTGCTGCAGACCTGGACCTTGCCCAGCAGGCTGGCGGCCAGGGCACCGAAGCTGTCGTTGAGCACCAGCACCCGGGTGCTGCTGTCGGGCTGTTGTTCGGCCAGGTGGTTGAGCAGGTATTCGTCCGCGGCGTCGAAGGCTTGCAGCGGCTCGTTCTGCTGTTCGGGCTGGCGGATCAGGTCGAGCTGGGCGAAGGGGCTGGCAAGCACGGGCATGGGACGGACTCTAGGTAATCGGTGAATGTCCTGTCGGCGAGGTACAGCGAGCGGACAGGAGGCTGCGGACCAGGATGGCGTAATAAGGGTCCGAAAGGGCGGTGAATGGTACGTTTTTTCGCCACCGTTTGCCTGCCCTTGTATGCCACTACAAACCGCCGGTGTTTCTGCACGGCGCTTTGCGTGACACTAGAGCATCGGTTTGTGGAGCCTGTCATGACTGCCAGTGAAGAAAAGTACACCCGCCAGACCCTGCTCGAGGTGCAGCCGCTGACCTCCAGCCTGTTCACCCTGCGCACCACCCGGGACGCGGGTTTTCGCTTTCGTTCCGGGCAGTTCGCCCGTCTTGGCGTAACCAAGGCCGATGGCACTACGGTGTGGCGCGCCTATTCCATGGTGTCGTCGCCGTTCGATGAGTTTCTCGAGTTCTTCTCCATCGTGGTGCCCGGTGGCGAGTTCACCAGCGAACTCAGCCGCCTGGAAGTGGGCGACAGCCTGCTGGTGGATCGCCAGGCCTTCGGCTACCTGACCCTGGACCGCTTTGTCGATGGTCGTGATCTCTGGCTGTTATCCACAGGCACCGGGATTGCGCCGTTCCTGTCGATCCTCCAGGACTTCGAGGTGTGGGAGAAATTCGAGCGCATCATCCTTGTCTACAGCGTGCGCGAGGCCCGGGAGCTGGCCTACCAGCAACTGCTCGCCGAGTTGCCCCAGCGCGAGTACCTGGCGGAGTTCGCCCACAAGCTGCAGTTCATCAGCACCGTGACCCGCGAACAGCATCCGGGCAGCCTCAATGGGCGTATCACCCAACTGATCGAGAGCGGTGAACTGGAGCACGCTGCCGGCGTGGAACTCTGTCCCGAGCATTCCCGGGTGATGCTCTGCGGCAACCCGCAGATGATCGATGACACCCGCGCCCTGCTCAAGCAGCGGGGCATGCACCTGAGCCTGTCGCGGCGGCCGGGGCAGGTAGCGGTGGAAAACTACTGGTAATAAAAACGGCGCCTTCAGGGCGCCGTTGTTGTATTGCAGGATCAGCTTCAGGGCTTGTTGCTCTGCGCCTTGAGCAGGTCGCGAATCTCGCTCAGCAGTTCTTCTTCCTTGGTCGGCACCGGCGGCGCACTCGGGGCCACGGCTTCTTCGCGCTTGAGGCGGTTGATCACCTTGACCCCCATGAAGATGGCGAAGGAGATGATGATGAAGTCGATGATGCTCTGGATGAACTTGCCATAGGCCAGGACCACTGCCGGGGTATCCCCCGCGGCGGCCTTGAGGGTGACGGCCAAGTCGCCGAAGTTCACCCCACCGACCAGCACGCCGATGGGCGGCATGACCACATCGCCGACAAAGGACGAGACTATCTTGCCGAAGGCGGCACCGATGATGATACCCACGGCCATATCGACCACATTGCCTTTGACCGCGAAGGCCTTGAATTCACTGAGCACGCCCATAGGTTATTCCTTGTTGCAGATGAGGTTGGTTAAGGCAGTGTAATTCAGCAAAAAGCATTTTGCCGAAACAACTTTTTACAGCTCGCGGGGTTATCGACCGATAAAGAGGCAAAGAGTTTATTCAAAGTGCCATCAAATCGCGCGCGATATACCCCGCACCCGCAGATATAACCAGAACATTTTGTCAATCAGACGGTTACGGCCTTTCTATTTATCTTTCAAATATTTAGTCACTAGCCTCTAGCAGGCGCATCGAGATGCGCCTTATATAACTAGAGGAATACAAAATGACCGCTTCTCTTGGCCTTGGGAGTCTTTCCCAGCGGCACGTACTGGGTGTGCTTGCCGCCAGTATGCTTTCGCTTTCCGTACAGGCCGCCACGCTGACTCGCGACAATGGCGCGGCAGTGGGCGACAACCAGAATTCGCAGACTGCGGGCGCCAGCGGCCCGGTGCTGTTGCAAGACGTGCAGTTGATTCAGAAACTCCAGCGGTTCGACCGCGAGCGCATTCCAGAGCGTGTGGTGCATGCCCGTGGCACGGGTGCCCACGGTACTTTCACGGTAACCAACAACCTCACAGACTTGACCCGCGCCAAAGTATTCGCTGCCGGCGAGACGACTCCGGTCTTTGTCCGCTTCTCAGCGGTGGTGCACGGTAACCACTCCCCGGAAACCCTGCGCGATCCCCGCGGCTTTGCCACCAAGTTCTATACCGCGGACGGTAACTGGGACCTGGTGGGCAACAACTTCCCGACCTTCTTCATTCGCGATGCGATCAAGTTTCCGGACATGGTCCACGCTTTCAAACCCGATCCACGAACCAATCTCGACGATGACTCGCGGCGTTTTGACTTCTTCTCCCATGTTCCAGAAGCCACCCGTACTCTGACCGAGCTGTATTCCAACTCCGGCACTCCGGCCAGTTACCGGGAAATGGACGGTAATGGTGTGCATGCCTACAAGTTGATCAACGCCAAGGGCGAAGTGCACTACGTGAAGTTTCACTGGAAGAGCCTGCAAGGTCTGAAGAATCTCGACCCGAAACAAGTGGTGGAGGTACAGGGCCGCGATTACAGCCATATGACTAACGACTTGGTAGCCCACATTAATAAAGGGGACTTTCCCAAGTGGGACTTGTATGTCCAGGTATTGAAACCCGAGGATTTGGTCAAGTTTGATTTCGACCCGCTGGACGCCACCAAGATCTGGCCCGGTGTGCCCGAGCGCAAGGTCGGGCAGATGGTGCTCAACCGCAACCCGGCCAACGTCTTCCAGGAAACCGAGCAAGTGGCCATGGCCCCGGCCAACCTGGTGCCGGGGATCGAGCCCTCGGAAGACCGCCTGCTGCAAGGCCGGGTGTTCTCCTATGCCGATACCCAGATGTACCGCCTCGGCGCCAATGCCCTGCAACTGCCGATCAACGCGCCGAAGAACCCGGTGAACAACGGCAACCAGGACGGCGCGATGAACCTGGGCCACAGCAGCAGCGGGGTCAACTACCAGCCCAGCCGCCTGATGCCTCGTGAAGAGCCGCAAACCGCACGCTACAGCCAGCTGGCACTGGCGGGCAGCAGCCAGCAGGCGAAGATCCAGCGTGAGCAGAACTTCAAGCAGGCCGGTGATCTGTACCGTTCCTTCAGCAACAAGGAACGCCAAGACCTGATCGACAGCTTTGGCGGCTCCCTGGCCAGCACCGATGACGAGAGCAAGCACATCATGCTGTCGTTCCTTTACAAGGCCGACCCTGAATATGGCACCGGGGTGACCAAGGTGGCCAAGGGCGATCTGGCCCGGGTCAAGGCCCTGGCCGCCAAGCTCAGCGATTGATGCTCCAGTGCGTGGTGCCTGAAAACACCGCGCAACTTATCAGGTGCTGGCTGCTGGCGAACGTGCACGCCGCGAGTATCGGGCGAGCCCCTTCGCCGGCAAGCCGGCTCCTACACGTTAGAGGAATGACGGAGGTGCGCCATGCGCCTGTTGATTGCGTTGCTGACTTTTGCCTGCTCGCTGGTTGCCCAGGCGCAGTCGCTCGATCCGGTGGCGGTCAAGGTCCAGCTGGAAAACTACTACTTCGATGCCGCCCGCCGTGGCGATGTGGAAATGCTCGACACCTTTATCGAGTCCGGGTATTCCCTCGATACTCAGGATGAGAAGGGTTACACCGCGTTGATCCTCGCCGCCTATCACGGCCAGGGGCCGGCGGTGGAGCGCTTGCTGGCCGCCGGGGCCAACGCCTGCGCCCAGGACAACCGTGGCAACACAGCGCTGATGGGGGCGATCTTCAAGGGCGAGGTGCAGATTGCCCGGCGCCTGCTGGCCGCCGATTGCAGCCCCGACCAGCGCAATGGAGCCGGGCAGACCGCGGCCATGTACGCCGGGTTGTTCAAGCGGGTCGAACTGTTGGACGCCTTGGCCGCCAAGGGCGCCGACTTGAATGCCGAGGATCCCCTGGGCAATAGCGCCACGCGTCTGGCCAGCGGGCAGATCCGCACCGCGGCGCCGCGCTGATCGGCGCCAGCTGAGCTGCTATCATCGCGGTTTTTGCCGGGGGTTCAGATGGCCAAGGCCAAGCGCATGTACGGCTGCACCGAGTGCGGCTCCACCTTTCCCAAATGGGCCGGGCAATGCGGTGAGTGCGGTGCCTGGAACACCCTGACCGAGACCATGATCGAAAGCGGCGGCGCCGCGGCGCCTTCCGGGCGTACCGGCTGGGCCGGGCAGCAGGCGCAGATCAAGACCCTGGCCGAAGTCAGCGTCGAGGAAATCCCGCGTTTCTCCACCGCCTCCGGCGAGCTCGACCGGGTGCTCGGTGGCGGCCTGGTGGATGGCTCGGTGGTGTTGATTGGCGGTGACCCGGGGATCGGCAAGTCGACCATCCTGCTGCAGACCCTGTGCAATATCGCCACGCGCATGCCGGCGCTCTACGTCACCGGCGAGGAATCCCAGCAACAGGTGGCGATGCGTGCCCGGCGCCTGGGCCTGCCCCAGGACCAACTGCGGGTGATGACCGAGACCAGTATCGAAACCATCATCGCCACGGCCCGGGTGGAGAAACCCAAGGTCATGGTGATCGACTCGATCCAGACGATTTTCACCGAGCAACTGCAATCGGCGCCGGGTGGCGTGTCCCAGGTGCGCGAGAGCGCGGCCTTGCTGGTGCGCTATGCCAAGCAGAGCGGCACGGCGATCTTCCTGGTGGGCCACGTGACCAAGGAAGGCGCCCTGGCCGGCCCGCGAGTGCTGGAGCACATGGTGGACACCGTGCTGTATTTCGAAGGCGAATCCGACGGCCGCCTGCGCCTGTTGCGGGCGGTGAAGAACCGTTTTGGCGCGGTCAACGAGCTGGGGGTATTCGGCATGACGGACCGCGGCTTGAAGGAAGTCTCCAACCCGTCGGCGATTTTCCTTACCCGTGCCCAGGAGGAAGTGCCGGGCAGCGTGGTGATGGCCACCTGGGAAGGCACCCGGCCGATGCTGGTGGAGGTGCAGGCGCTGGTGGACGACAGCCACCTGGCCAACCCCCGTCGGGTGACCCTGGGCCTGGATCAGAATCGCCTGTCGATGTTGCTGGCGGTGCTGCATCGCCATGGCGGCATTCCCACCCACGACCAGGACGTGTTCCTCAACGTGGTGGGCGGGGTCAAGGTGCTGGAGACCGCCTCCGACCTGGCGCTGATGGCGGCCGTGATGTCGAGCCTGCGCAATCGTCCGTTGCCCCATGATCTGCTGGTGTTCGGCGAGGTTGGGTTGTCCGGCGAGGTGCGCCCGGTGCCCAGTGGCCAGGAGCGCCTGAAAGAGGCGGCCAAGCACGGCTTCAAGCGGGCTATCGTGCCCAAGGGCAATGCCCCCAAGGAGCCGCCAGCAGGGATCAAGATCATCGCCGTGACCCGCCTGGAACAGGCGTTGGACGCGCTCTTCGAATAATCAGCCGGGGTTTGCATGAAAGGACGCAGGGCAATGGACATGACAAGGTTGCAAGGCTGGTTGCTGGGTGTGGCCCTGCTGTGTGGCAGCGCTGGCGCCCTGGCGCAACAGGCCGAGGTGCCCGAGGGCTATCGGGTGGCCCAGCAAGTGCTGGTGGGGGACGGCTCCGTGCTGGAGGTGCTGGAGGATCTGCGCATCACCCCGCAGTTGCATGACGACAGCTGGGGCAATGGCCTGGACGCCGACAGTTTCGCCCAGTCCGAGGACGATCAACCGGCCGCGCCCCTGGATGCCCAGGCCCGCTTGATCTCCGACAGTGGTGAGGTGCTGGCGCAGAAGTCCCTGGGTTATCCCCTGGCCAAGGTGGAGAAGGCCCCGCTCAACGGCCTGCCGTCCCCGGCGTTCTTTCTCAGCATCGATATGACCGCGCCCATGGGCAGCTACAGCGGCCCGGCCACCGAGGTACTGATGCCCGAGCAAAGCCAGCTGGACCCGGTGCTCTGTATCGGTGACGGGGGAGAGAAGCGGCCGCTGGTATTCGCCCAGACCGGCAAGGCCGCCTGGCAGATAGTGCCGTCCAGTGAGGGCGGCACCGAAAGCATCCAGCAAGTGTCGTCGGCCTCGTCGATGGAGAACGAGGAGTTCATCACCACCTACCGCACCTTCCGCTACATCGACGGCCAGTGGCACGTCGCCTCACGGCAACAGGCGGGGTACTGGGATATGGAAAACGAGTTTCCCGAACCGGGGCTGTTTCCCTGAGTGAGCGCTGCCGGTCAGATATCGATCAGCGCACCCAGTTCACGCTCCAGCTCCTCGGGGTCGGCCAGGTTCAGCTCGATCAGGCGCCGCAGGTGCTCGATGGATTCCAGGCCGATGTGCAGGCAGACAAAGCCGAGCTGGTCGTGGCCTTCGTGGGCCAGTTGCACGTCCATGCGCACATCGGCATCGGGGCCCAGGTGGATGTCGGCTTCGAAGGGCCGCTTGGGGTCCCCCAGCCAGGGCTCGGGGCGTTCGATCAGCAGGCCCTTGAGGGACAGGTCCAGCAGTCGCACCGGCCAGCGGTAGGTGCCTTGACTCAGTTCGGTTTTGGCATCGAAGGCGATGCGTTTGAAGCGACGGCGATCGGCGTATTGCTCGCTCATGGGCTGGCCCTCTGCGTGGTGCACTGACTATAGACCCGGGTTTATGACTGCCGCTATGACCTGGTTCGCAGCTGGGCAAGTTTTGTCGGAATGACAACCGCGAACTGTGGAGAGATGCCCGTGGCGCGAGGGCATTCCGAGTGGCCGCTGCCGAGTCGGATAAGTTCGAAAACAAGGACGCATATAAGTTAAAAGAAGGCTCTAGACCAACGTGGGGGGTGGTCTTTGAGGCGAGTAGCGCTACACTCGAAGCGCTGTCTTTCTGTCCACCCTGGCTGGAATATAAAAATGAAAAACAATAATAGCCTCACACGCCATATACCCTGGCTGCTGCTGGCAATCGTAGGAGCGTGCGCCCTTGGCGTCGTTGCATTGCGTCGCGGCGAGGCGATCAACGCCTTGTGGATTGTGGTGGCTGCGGTGGCCATCTATCTGGTGGCGTACCGTTATTACAGTCTGTTTATCGCCAACAATGTGATGCAGCTGGACCCACGCCGGGCCACCCCCGCCGTGCTCAACAATGATGGTCTGGACTATGTGCCGACCAACAAACACATTCTCTTCGGTCACCACTTCGCCGCCATTGCCGGCGCGGGCCCGCTGGTGGGCCCGGTGCTCGCGGCGCAGATGGGCTACCTGCCCGGCACCCTGTGGCTGATTGCCGGGGTGGTACTGGCCGGTGCGGTGCAGGACTTCATGGTGCTGTTCCTCTCTACCCGGCGTAATGGCCGTTCCCTGGGCGACATGGTTCGCGAGGAAATGGGCCGCATCCCCGGCACCATCGCCCTGTTCGGCTGCTTCCTGATCATGATCATCATCCTTGCGGTGCTGGCGCTGATCGTGGTCAAGGCCCTGGCCGAGAGCCCGTGGGGCATCTTCACGGTAATGGCGACCATCCCGATCGCGGTCTTCATGGGCGTGTACATGCGCTACATCCGCCCGGGGCGCATCGGCGAGATCTCGCTGATCGGCGTGCTGCTGCTGCTGGGCTCCATCTGGCTGGGGGGCCAGGTGGCGGCTGATCCGGTCTGGGGCAAGATGTTCACCTTCACCGGGATCCAGATCACCTGGATGCTGATCGGCTACGGTTTCGTCGCTGCCGTGCTGCCGGTGTGGCTGATCCTGGCGCCACGGGACTACCTGTCGACCTTCCTCAAGATCGGCACCATCATCGCCCTGGCGATCGGCATCCTGATCACCATGCCCGAGCTGAAAATGCCGGCCCTGACCCAGTTCACCGACGGCACCGGCCCGGTGTGGAAAGGCGGCCTGTTCCCCTTCCTGTTCATCACCATCGCCTGTGGTGCGGTGTCCGGCTTCCATGCGCTGATTTCCTCGGGCACCACGCCCAAGCTGCTGGATAACGAAGCCAACGCCCGCTATATCGGCTATGGCGGCATGCTGATGGAATCCTTTGTGGCGATCATGGCCATGGTCGCCGCTTCGGTGATCGAGCCTGGCGTGT
This sequence comes from Pseudomonas sp. NFXW11, assembly GCF_049887815.1. Taxonomy (NCBI): domain Bacteria; kingdom Pseudomonadati; phylum Pseudomonadota; class Gammaproteobacteria; order Pseudomonadales; family Pseudomonadaceae; genus Pseudomonas; species Pseudomonas sp. NFXW11. The sequence goes on from NZ_JAGEKI010000010.1 coordinate 124,749, forward strand.
ACTTCGCCATGAACAGCCCAGCGGCCATCGTCGGCGGCGATGTGGTTGCCGTGGCCCAGACAGTCAGCAACTGGGGCTTCGTGATCAGCCCGGAACAGCTGCAGGCCGTGGCCAAGGACATCGGCGAGAACACCATCCTGGCCCGTGCCGGTGGTGCGCCGACCCTGGCGGTGGGGATCGCGCAGATCCTTCACCATGTACTGCCGGGTGAGAACACCATGGCGTTCTGGTACCACTTCGCGATCCTGTTCGAGGCGCTGTTCATCCTCACTGCAGTGGACGCCGGTACTCGTGCCGGGCGCTTTATGCTGCAGGACCTGCTGGGCTCCTTCGTGCCGGCGCTGAAACGCACCGAATCCTGGACCGCCAACCTGATCGCCACCGCAGGCTGCGTGGCAATGTGGGGCTACCTGCTGTACCAGGGGGTGATCGATCCGCTGGGCGGCATCAATACCTTGTGGCCGCTGTTCGGCATCTCCAACCAGATGCTCGCCGGCATCGCCCTGATGCTCGGCACCGTGGTGTTGATCAAGATGAAGCGCCAGCGCTATATCTGGGTCACCCTGCTGCCGGCCATGTGGCTGCTGATTTGCACCACCACGGCAGGCTTCATCAAGCTGTTCGACGCCAACCCGGCGATCGGCTTCCTGTCCCTGGCGAAGAAGTACAGCGATGCCCTGGCCGCCGGCCAGATCCTCGCCCCGGCCAAGGACATCACCCAGATGCAGCACGTGATCTTCAACGCCTACACCAACGCGACCCTGACCGCGCTGTTCCTGCTGGTGGTGTTCAGCATCCTGTTCTACGCGCTCAAGGTCGGTGTTGCGGCCTGGGGCAGCAAGGAACGTACGGACAAGGAATCGCCCTATCAGCCGGTGCCGGACGCTTGATCGAGGAATGCAACGATGTTCAATGACCTGAGTCGCCTCGGTAAATACCTCGGTCAGGCCGCGCGCCTGATGGTCGGCATGCCCGACTACGACAACTACGTCGAGCATATGCAGACCAAGCACCCGGACCAGCCAGTGATGTCCTACGAGGCGTTCTTCCGTGAACGCCAGGAGGCGCGTTACGGCGGCAAGGGCGGCCCGAAGTGCTGTTGAAGTACAGCGTTTAAGTCGTACCCATGTAGGAGCCGGCTTGCCGGCGATGGCGTCAGTGAGATCGCTATCGCCGGCAAGCCGGCTCCTACGTTTTTAGGCGTGGGAGATCCTGTAGTGCAAAACCCTATTCCCGTGACCGTGCTCAGTGGTTTTCTCGGTGCCGGCAAGACCACCCTGTTGCGGCATCTGCTCAAGGCCGAGCACGGCTTGAAGATCGCGGTGATCGAAAACGAATTCAGCGACGCCGGGATCGACACGCAATTGCTCGGCGATGCCCCGGTGCAGGTCATGACCCTGGCCAATGGCTGCGTGTGCTGCACCATTCACACCGACCTGACCAAGGCCCTGTACCTGCTGCTGGAACGCCTGGACAGCGGCGAGATCGCCTTCGACCGGCTGGTGATCGAATGCACCGGGCTGGCCGACCCGGCGCCGGTGGCGCAGACCTTCTTTATCGATGAGGAGCTGCGCGAGCGCTATATCCTCGACGGCATCATTACCCTGGTGGATGCCAAGCACGCCGAGTTGCACCTGACCCAGACCATCGCCCAGGCGCAGATCGGCTTTGCCGACCGCTTGCTGGTGAGCAAGCGCGACCTGGTGGACGAGGCAAGCTTCGAGGCCCTCAGCCAGCGCCTGACGCGGATCAATCGGCGGGCGCCGATCCATGTGGTGGATCACGGTTGCATCGACCTGGCGCAACTGCTGGATGTGCGGGGCTTCAACCTGAATGCCGACCTGGGCGGTGGCATCAGCCTGCGTCCGGTGCGCCAGGCGCCTTCGATAGACCGGATTTCCAGCCTGGTGCTGCGCACCGAACAGGCCCTGGACCTGGAGCGCCTGAGCGAATTCATGAACCAGCTGCTGGAGCAGCATGGCAAGCAATTGCTGCGCTACAAGGGCGTGTTGAACGTGATCGACGAGCCTCGGCGCATGGTGTTCCAGGGCGTGCTCAAGCTCTATGGTTTCGACTGGGACAGCGAGTGGGCCCCGGACGAGCCGCGGGAGAGCGTGATGGTGTTTATCGCCGATGATCTGCCGGAAGAGCAGATCCGGCAGGGTTTCGAGCGAATGCTGGGGCGCTGAAGGGCCGCTACAGACCGCCCAGCAGGCGCTGTTCCAGGTGATCCAGGTGCTGGTTCATCAGGGCTTCGGCCTGCTCCACATCGGCCTCTTCTAGCGCGTCGATGATCCTTGAGTGTTCTTGCCAGGCGCAGTGGTTGCGGGCGCGGCCCTCGACCCGGGCGATGGCCAGGGAGGTCAGCGGCACCAGGCTGCCGAGAAACTGCGCCAGTGGCCCGTTGCCGGCCACTTCCGCCAGTTGCAGGTGGAACTCCCCCGAGAGACGGATGGCCGGGCCGCGCTGGTCGCGCTCGATGGCCTCGCGTTCCCGGGCGATCAGTTGCCGCAAAGGTTGCAGTTGGCGCCGCGGACGCTGGCCGGCCAGGCGCACCAGGGTGATTTCCGTGAGGCGTCGGGCATGCAGGATCTGCCGGGTCTGCTCCAGGTCCGGGGCGGCGACCTGGGGGCGGTGATTGGGCCGCAGGATCACCACCTGCTGATGGGACAGCCGCGCCAGCACCTGGCGGATGATGCTGCGGCTGACCCCGAAGGCCTGGCCCAGGCTGTCCTCGGTAAAGCGGCTGCCGGGGGCGATGCGCTGTTCCAGGATGGCGTCGAAGATCTGCGGGTAGACATCGTCCACCAGCAGCTTCTTTTCCCCGCAGGGGCGCCGAGGCAGGTTGGCCACCAGGGTGAAGGGATTGTTTTGCAGGGCGTGGCTGAGCATGGCCGGTCTCCAGTCCAGTAGCGCAAACAAGGGGAGTCAGCTGGCGTCGGAGCCCAGGTGATCGTCCGGAATATTCAGTTCGATGCCCATGCGCTGGCCTTCCTTGAGGATGTGCCGGCGCATCTCGGCGCTGGCCAGGGCGCTGTTCTTGTTGCGGATTGCGCGCACCACGGCTTCATTTTCCTCCAGGCGCTCGGCCAGGTGCTGAGGCGAGTTGCGCAGGATCTGCGCGCTTTGCCTGAGGGCATTGCTGGTCTGCTGCACCACGTTCTGGAAGATCGGGTTGCTGGTCAGGGTGAAGAGTTCCTCGTGGAAGGCGATGTAGGCACTGACCCCAGCCTCGCTGTCGTCGGCTTCCAGGGCTTCGCGCATGTCCATCAGGGTCAGGCGCAGTTGGCCGACTTCCTTGCTGCTGATGGATTGCGCCACCAGCCCGACGATAAAGGGCTCCAGGGTGTAGCGCAGTTGCAGCAGGTCTTCGAGGCTGGCGCCGGCCACTGTGCCGTCGCTCGCCTGGGTTTCTTCCAGGGGCGCCTCCAGCACCAGCACCCCTTTGCCGGGCATGGAGCGCACCAGGCCCAGGGTTTCCAGGACGATCACCGCTTCGCGCAGGCTGGGGCGGCTGATGCCCAGTTGCTCGGCCAGTTCGCGTTGCCCGGGCAGCATGTCGCCGGAGCGCCACTGGCCGCGGGCGAGGGCGGCCCGAAGCTTTTCTACCACTGAGTTCACCACCGTTGACGAGCTGATCACTGCGGACTCCATAAGAAATAGTTGGCGCGCGGCGGCGCTGATGATTGTGCCTGCCGCCGGCAGGCACAAGCTTGCCTCAGAATTCCTGCTGATGGGCGCCAGGGGCCGGCTTGCGGGCCTGGAAACCATAGCCCTGCTGGCCACTGAGTACCTTGTTGGCGCGCTGCAGGTCGATGTCCTGTTCCCAGCGGGCGATGGCCACTGTGGCCACGCAGTTGCCGATCAGGTTGGTCAGGGCGCGACCTATGCCCATGAACCAGTCCACCGCCAGCACCAGCACCAGGCCGACCACGGGAATCGCCGGGATCGCGGTCAGGGTCGCCGCCAGGATCACCAGCGCCGAGCCGGGAATGCCATGGGCGCCCTTGGAGGTGATCAGCGACACCAGGAGGATGGTCAGCAGGTCCGACATCGACAGCGGCGTGCCGGTGGCGTTGGCGATAAACACGATGGCCAGGGTCAGGTAGATGGAGAAGCCATCGAGGTTGAACGAGTAGCCGGTGGGAATCACCAGGCCCACGGTGGAACTGCCGATGCCCAGGTGTTCCAGCTTGCGCATGATCTGCGGCAGCACCGCATCGGAGGAAGCGGTGCCGAGGACGATCAGCAATTCTTCCCGCAGGTACTTGAGGAAGGGCAGCATGCGCAGGCCCGACAGACGCATCACCAGGCCCAGGATCAACGCCACGAAGGCCATGCAGGTCAGGTAGAACAGGCCCACCAGGCTGCCCAGGTGCTGCAGCGAATCGAGGCCGTACTTGCTGGTGGTGAAGGCGATGGCGCCGAACACGCCGATGGGCGCCAGGCGCACGATCATGCCCATGATGCGAAAGATTACATGGCTCAGTTCATTGATCAGCCGCGAGATACCCGAGGCGGCTTCGCCCACCAGGTTCAGGGCGCTGCCGAACAGCACCGAGAACAGCAGCACCTGGAGGATGTTGTTCTCGGCGAAGGCACCGATCACCGAGGTGGGGATCAGCTCCATGAGGAACTGGGTAGTGCTGTGCATATGCTGGCCGCGCTGGGCGATATCGCCCATGTCCGCCGTGGATAGCTGCTCCAGGTGGATATTGGCGCCGCTGCCGATGCCGGTGCTGAAGGCCATGACCAGGCCGATCACCAGGGCGATGGTGGTGAGGATCTCGAAGTAGATCACCGATTTGAGGCCGATGCGGCCGACCTTCTTCAGGTCGCCGGCGCCGGAAATGCCGCTGACCACCACGCAGAACACGATCAGCCCGATCAGCATCTTGATCAGCTTGATAAAGCCATCGCCCAGGGGTTTGAGCTGTGAGGAGTATTCGGGGAGGGTGAGGCCGCAGACGATGCCGAGCATCAGTCCGAGCACAACCTGGAGGAAAATCGAACGCGAGCACCATCTGAGCATGGGAGGAATCCTGGTCGGTGTCCTGCCTAGGGGGGCGCGGTTGGGGCGCAATCCATGGCGGACTTAATTATTGTGGTCTTACCGGTATGTCCAGTGCAGGCGCAGTCTAGGCTCGGGTTATGGGCCTTTACAAGGGGGGTGTCGCAAATTGGCATGACCGGTCTGACCAGTGGTTTTCCTCTTCGCCATCGTCCTGCGCAGGCGTTTTCCCCAGGCAAAAAAAAGCCCGGCGCTGGGCCGGGCTTCTTCTGTTGCGGTCTGCGGGCTGATTAAGCGCCGTATACCGGCAGCTTCTTGCAGATGGCCTTGACCTTCTCACGCACGGCGTCGATCACCGCTTCGTTGTTCAGGTCCGCCAGGATGTCGCAGATCCAGCCAGCCAGTTCGCGGCACTCGGCTTCCTTGAAGCCACGAGTGGTCACGGCCGGGGTGCCGAAGCGCAGGCCGGAGGTGACGAACGGGGAGCGTGGGTCGTTTGGCACCGAGTTCTTGTTCACGGTGATGAAGGCCTTGCCCAGAGCGGCGTCGGCGTCCTTACCGGAGATGTCCTGCTTGATCAGCGACAGCAGGAACAGGTGGTTTTCGGTACCGCCGGAAACCACGTCGAAACCGCGCTCGATGAACACCGTGGCCATGGCCTGGGCGTTCTTCACCACTTGCTGCTGGTAGGCCTTGAACTCAGGCTGCAGCGCTTCCTTGAAGCAGATCGCCTTGGCGGCGATAACGTGCTCCAGCGGGCCGCCCTGGGCACCCGGGAATACTGCGGAGTTGAGCTTCTTCTCGATGTCGGCGTTGGCGCGAGCCAGGATCAGGCCGCCACGTGGACCGCGCAGGGTCTTGTGAGTGGTGGTGGTCACCACGTCGGCGAATGGCACCGGGTTCGGGTAGACACCAGCAGCGACCAGGCCGGCCACGTGAGCCATGTCGACGAACAGGTAGGCACCGACCTTGTCGGCGATTTCGCGGAAGCGCGGGAAGTCGAGGATCTGCGAGTAGGCGGAGAAACCGGCCACGATCATTTTCGGCTTGTGCTCGACGGCCAGGCGCTCGACTTCGTCGTAGTCGATCAGGCCGTTGGCGTCGATGCCGTACTGAACGGCGTTGTACAGCTTGCCGGAGGAGGACACCGCAGCACCGTGGGTCAGGTGACCGCCGTGGGCCAGGCTCATGCCCAGGATGGTGTCGCCGCCTTGCAGCAGGGCCAGGTAAACGGCCGCGTTGGCCTGGGAACCGGCGTGTGGCTGGACGTTGGCGTAGTCGGCGCCGAACAGTTCCTTGGCGCGGTCGATGGCCAGCTGTTCAACCACGTCGACGTATTCGCAGCCGCCGTAGTAACGCTTGCCTGGGTAACCTTCGGCGTACTTGTTGGTCAGCACCGAGCCTTGAGCTTCCATCACCGCTGGGCTGGTGTAGTTTTCCGAAGCGATCAGCTCAATGTGCTCTTCCTGGCGCTGAGCTTCTTGCTCCATGGCGGCAAAGAGATCGGCGTCGTACTTGGCAATAGTCAAATCACGGCTGAACATGGCGGTCCTCAAGGATCGGGGGGGCAGAAAAGGGAGGCATTCTAACCCAATGGGTTTTAGATGGCATATGAAAGGACATCATGTCGCATAGAAGCAGCGTTCAAGTGACGAGCAGCAAGCTGCAAGCAGAAAACGGCCATGTTTTCTTGCCGCTGGTCGCTTGAAGCTTGCCGCTGCTTCTAATCAAACATGAACAGCGCATCGTTGCTGAACTGCGCCTCGAAGCGGTTGGCCGGCATTGGCCGGCCGAACAGGTAGCCCTGGACTTCATCGCAGCCGTGCTCGCGGAGGAAATCCAGCTGTTCGTGGGTTTCCACGCCCTCGGCGATCACCGCCAGGTTGAGGCTGTGGGCCATGGCGATAATGGCCCGGGCGATCTGCGCGTCCTGCTCGCCGGACGGCAGGCCGTCGACGAAGGTGCGGTCGATCTTCAGCACGTCGATGGGGAACTGCTTGAGGTAGTTGAGCGACGAATAGCCAGTGCCGAAGTCGTCCACCGCGATGCTCAGGCCGAGGTTCTTCAGGCCGTCGAGGATCTGCATTGCCTCGCTCACTTCGCGCATCAGGATACTTTCGGTGAGCTCCAGCTCCAGGCACGCCGGCGGCAGGCCGGTGTCCTTGAGAATGGTGGCAATGCGCATGCCCAGGTGGCCGTCGGAGAACTGCCGGGCGGAGATGTTCACCGAGACCTTGGGCACCCGCACCTTGGCCTGGTGCCAGGCCTTGAGCTGGCGGCAGGCTTCGCTGATCACCCAGTCGCCCACGTCCACCACCAGGCCGAGCTCTTCCAGCACCGGGATGAAGTCCCCCGGCGGCACCAGCCCGCGACGCGGATGGCGCCAGCGCAGCAGGGCCTCGGCACCGGTCAGGCGCTTGCCGTCGCCGCTGAACTGCGGCTGGTAATAGAGCACGAATTCTTCCTGCTCCAGGGCGTGGCGCAGGTCGCTTTCCAGCTCCAGGCGCTCCAGGGCGCTGGCGTTCATATCGGCCTGGTAGAACTGGAAGTTGTTCTTGCCGCGTTCCTTGGCGTGGTACATCGCGGTGTCGGCGTTCTTCATCAACTGGCTCAGCTCGTTGCCGTCCTGAGGGCTCAGGGCAATGCCGATACTGGCGGTGACGAAGAACTCGCGACCTTCCAGGACAAATGGCCGCACCAGGCTGCCGAGAATCTGCTCGGCTACGGTAATGGCCCGGTTCAGGGCTATTTCCCGGTTGGAGCGCGGTTGCAGCAGCAGGGTGAATTCGTCGCCGCCCATGCGCGCCACGGTGTCGTCTTCGTCGACGCAGCCCAGCAGGCGGGTGGCCATTTCCTTGAGCATGCGGTCGCCGGCGGCGTGGCCCAGGGAGTCGTTGATCGGCTTGAAACGGTCCAGGTCGAGGAACATCAGCACCACCCAGGACTTCTGCCGTTCCGCCGATTGCAGGGCGGTGTGCAGGCGATCCTGGAACAGTGTGCGGTTGGGCAGGTGGGTCAGGGCGTCGTAGTAGGCCAGGCGGTGAATCCGCTGTTCACTGGCCTTGCGCTCGCTGATGTCGGTGAAGAAGCACACGTAGCTGGCCAGGTCGCCTTCGTCGTCGAGCACCGCGGTGATCCCGACCCAGGCCGGGTAGTGCTCGCCATCGCGACGCTTGAGCCAGACCTCGCCCTCCCAGGTGCTGTGCTGGTTGAGCTGCTTGAGCACGTAGCGCAGGTGGGCTTCCTGCTGGTCGTCGACGGTGAGCATGTTGGGCAACTGGTCGAGCACCTGGGACACCGCATAACCACTGACTCGGCTGAAGGCCTCGTTGGCCTGGACTATATAGCCGGCGGGGTCGGTGATCAGGATCGCCGAGGTCGAGTGCTCGAACACCGTGGCCGCCATGCGCAGGTCCTTTTCCGCGCGACGCTGCTGGCTGATATCGCGGCCCACGCCGAGCACGCCTTCGAAGGCACCGTGTTCGTCCCACACCAGCACCAGCCGCAGCTCGATGGGGATCTTGCGCCCATCGGCCCGCAGGCAATCGAAGAGGAACAGCTGGGTCTGCACCTGGCTGCGCAATTGCGCCAGTTGCTCGGGCTTGTCCAGGGCCTTGCTGACCCGGTCCATCAGGGTATAGATGCCGGTCAGCTGCTGCGGGTTGGCGATGGTCGACTGCCAGCCGTTCTGGAACACCCATTCCACGTCATAGCCGAGCACGGCATGCACCGAGGGGCTGACGTAGTTCAGCGAAAGTTTGTTGTCGGTGGAGAAGATCACGTCGCTGATGCTTTCGGCGAGCATGCGGTAGCGCTGCTCGCTGTCGCGCAGGGATTCGCTGGCCTCGATCTGGTCGGTGATGTCCTTGGCCACGCCGATGATCCGTGTCACCTGGTCGTAGCGATCCCGGGCCAGGGCCTGTTCACGGATCTCGAAGCGCCGCCATTGGCCACTGCGGTGGCGGAAGCGCAACTGGCACTGCAGCAACTGGGCATAACCCTGGTGGCGCTGTTCCTGGCGCAGGCGGTGGTAGAGGTCGGCATCTTCCGGGTGCAGGAGGATTTCCCAGAAGTATTCGCCCATCTGGTGCAGCTCGGTCTTGTTGTAGCCCAGGGTCTGGCCCAGGTGGTGGTTGCTGAAGATCATCCGCTGGCTGATCACGTCCTGCACATAGAGGTGATCGGGCACGGTGCGCACCACGTCCGACCAGAACCCTTCGCGCTCCAGCAGCGACAGCTCGATCAGTTTGCGGCTGGTGATATCGCTGATGCTGAGGATCACCGCGCTGTAGTCCTCGACCGCCTCCGGCAGGCGCAGCACCAGCCATAGATGCTGGTCATTGCCCTGGGCGTCGCTGAGCTTGATTTCCAGCTCCAGCTGTTTGTGTTGATTGACCACCGCTTCCAGCAACTGGCTGCCGATGGCATTGCTGTTCTTCGGGTTGCCCTCGATCAGCAACTGCCAGGCTTGCTCGCTGGATTCGACATTGAGCAGGCGCAGGGCAACCTGGTTGACCTCGGTGATGCGCAGTTCGGCGAGCAACTGGCGGCGCTGTTCGGGGTCGGCGCTCTGCCAGCGCTTGAGTTGCTCGCTGTTATGCAGGTGGTGCTTGCCGAGCAGGCCGGTGAGCCCGGAGATATCCAGTACGCACAGGGCCACCCCGGTGCCTTCGAAGATGTCCTGGTAACGCCGCCGGCCTTCATGTAGCTGGCGTTGGCGGCGGCGCATGTTCAGCAGGGCGATCACCGGCAACAGGGAGAAGGCCAGGCCCAGCAGGCACTTGCCGATAAAGGCCGGCAACAGTTGCTCGATCACCGCGCGCTGGTCGAACAGCCCGCGCAGTTGCCAGTCGCTGTTGCCCAGGGGCACCAGCAGCACGCTGTCGTTCATTTCATCGGGATCGAGCAGGCCCGGGGTCGGGGTGCTGCGTTCGTCGCGCTTGATCACCTGGTGGCTCAGGCGGTTCTCAATCACCCAGCTGGGTTTGAAGCCATCCTCGCTCTGGCGCACCAGGGTCTGCAGGAAGCTCGGCGCCAGGCGCAATACCCAGTAGCTGCGGGTGGTGCCGCTGGCTTGATGCAGCAGCACATGCACCACCGAGCCGTCGGCGGGGTTGCTGTAGTAGTAGCGCTGGGCGTGGCTGCGTTGCACCAGTTCGGCGAGCCACAGGGCGTCCTGGCTGTCGCTGGCACTGTCGCTGAGAACCTGGCCGCGGTCGTCCAGCAGGGCAAAGCTGCGGATATCCGGCAAGGAGCGCTGGAGCTTTTGCAGCAGTTGCTGTTGCTGCTGGCTGTCTTGGGGAGCTTCGACGATGGGCAGCAGGTTGAGGGCGATCTGCGCATTCAGCGCCAGGTTCAGGCTCAGGTGGTCGGCCAGGTCGGCGCTGTAGTCGATGGCGTGCTGGCGCTGGTCCTGGCGGCTCTGTTGCAGTTGGTCGAGCAATTGCCAGAACAATAGGGCCAGGAGCAACAGCACCAGCGTTGCCAGTGCGCCCTTGAGTGTGCCCCGCAAGGGATAAGCCGGCGCAGAGGCTTTAACGCGCGCGGGCTGTGGCGAAGTGACGTTGGACAAGCTGTGATCCTGCGGTTTGGCTGGGCTGGCGCGACGTGCACTATAAGCCGGACGCCCGAAGGGCGGCTAGCATGCCTTGACTTGTGGCAAAGTGCCAGTCCCGCTTGGCTGGACCTGGATCGTGCATTGAGGTAGTTTTGCCGGTTACGCGGGAGCGTTCCAGCTCCAGACAATCAGGCTTTTTCCGCCCGCCGGTATTGATCATGATCAATGTCGGCGCAGCGCATGGCCTGGCCCGGGCCCGGCCCGTTCTATTCATCCGTCACTGACGCTAGGTTCACCATGGCTCAATACGTCTTCACCATGCATCGGCTGGGCAAAGTTGTTCCGCCGAAGCGGGAAATCCTGAAAAACATCTCCCTGTCCTTTTTCCCTGGCGCCAAGATCGGCGTACTGGGCCTCAACGGCTCGGGCAAGTCCACGCTGCTGAAGATCATGGCCGGCGTCGACACCGAGTTCGAAGGCGAAGCCCGGCCGATGCCGGAGCTGAACATCGGTTACCTGCCCCAGGAACCGCAACTGGACCCGACCAAGACCGTGCGTGAAGTGGTCGAGGAAGCGGTCAGCGTGATCAAGGACGCCCAGGCGCGCCTGGACGAGGTCTACGCCGCTTACGCCGAGCCGGATGCCGACTTCGACAAGCTGGCCGCCGAGCAGGCCAAGCTGGAAGCCATCCTGCAGGCCAGCGACGGTCATAACCTGGAGCGCCAGCTGGAAGTGGCTGCCGATGCCCTGCGCCTGCCGGCCTGGGACGCCAAGGTCGAGCACCTGTCCGGTGGTGAAAAACGCCGTGTGGCCCTGTGCCGCCTGCTGCTGTCGGCCCCCGACATGCTGCTGCTCGACGAACCGACCAACCACCTGGACGCCGATTCCGTCGCTTGGCTGGAACACTTCCTCCATGACTTCCCGGGCACCGTGGTTGCGATCACCCACGACCGTTACTTCCTGGACAACGTCGCCGGCTGGATTCTCGAACTCGACCGCGGCGCCGGTATTCCTTACGAGGGCAACTATTCGGGTTGGCTGGAAGCCAAGTCCGATCGTCTGGCCCAGGAATCCAAGCAGCAGTCGGCCCATGAAAAGGCCATGAAGGAAGAGCTGGAGTGGGTGCGCAAGGGCGCCAAGGCACGTCAGTCGAAATCCAAGGCACGTCTGCAACGCTTCGAGGAAATGCAGTCCCAGGAATTCCAGAAGCGCAGCGAAACCAACGAGATCTACATCCCGGCCGGCCCGCGCCTGGGTGACAAGGTCATCGAGTTCAAGAACGTCACCAAGGGTTATGGCGATCGCGTGCTGATCGACAACCTGTCGTTCTCCATGCCCAAGGGCGCCATCGTCGGCGTGATCGGCGGTAACGGTGCCGGTAAGTCGACCCTGTTCCGCATGCTGATGGGCAAGGAACAGCCGGATTCGGGCAGCATCGAGATCGGTGAAACCGTGCAGCTGGCCTGCGTCGACCAGAGCCGCGAGGACCTGGACGGCAGCAAGACCGTGTTCCAGCAGATCTCCGACGGTTCCGACCAGATTCGCATCGGCAACTACGAGATTCCGTCGCGTACCTACGTCGGTCGCTTCAACTTCAAGGGCGGCGACCAGCAGAAGTTCGTCAAGGACCTGTCCGGTGGTGAGCGTGGCCGCCTGCACCTGGCCCTGACCCTGAAGGAGGGCGGCAACGTCCTGCTGCTCGACGAACCGTCCAACGACCTCGACGTCGAAACCCTGCGTTCCCTGGAGGAAGCCCTGCTGGACTTCCCGGGCGCCGCCATCGTGATTTCCCACGATCGCTGGTTCCTGGACCGGGTGGCTACCCACATCCTGGCGTACGAAGACGATTCCCAGGCAGTGTTCTTCGAAGGCAACTACACCGAGTACGAAGCCGATCGCAAGAAGCGCCTGGGCGAAGCCGCTGCGCAGCCACACCGCGTACGGCACAAGAAGCTGGCCTGATCGGCTCGCTGCTGGAAAGAACAACGGAGCCTTCGGGCTCCGTTTTTTTTGTTTACAGGCAAGCTGGAGAAGCTTTTTCAGGCAATCCAAAAGCGTGCAAGCTTTGCTATTTGCGCCACCAAATCAGTGCACAAAAACCCTGAAAATCGTCGCCATTTATATTTATTGCACCATTTAAATTCATAACTGCGACATTTTGCGCTGTCGCGGTGCGGTTCGAGTTGATAAAGTCCTGGGCAAATCTCCCCTTAACGACAATAAATTTGCCGAGACTTCCCATGATCGAATCCGTCGAAGACTTCCTCGCCCGCCTGAAAAAGCGCGACCCGGACCAGCCTGAATTCCACCAGGCGGTGGAAGAAGTACTGCGCAGCCTGTGGCCCTTTCTTGAGGCCAATCCGCATTACCTGAGCTCCGGGATTCTCGAGCGCATCTGCGAGCCGGAGCGGGCCGTGGTGTTTCGCGTGTCGTGGGTCGACGATCAGGGCAAGGTTCGGGTCAACCGCGGCTTCCGCATTCAGATGAACAGCGCCATCGGCCCCTACAAGGGCGGTTTGCGCTTCCACCCGTCGGTCAATCTCGGGGTGCTGAAATTCCTCGCCTTCGAGCAGACCTTCAAGAACTCCCTGACGTCCCTGCCCATGGGCGGCGGCAAGGGTGGCTCGGACTTCAATCCCAAGGGCAAGAGCGATGCCGAGGTAATGCGTTTCTGTCAGGCCTTCATGAGCGAGCTGTATCGGCATATTGGTGCCGATGTCGACGTACCGGCGGGTGATATTGGCGTGGGTGCCCGGGAAATAGGCTTCCTCTTCGGCCAGTACAAGCGCCTGAGCAACCAGTTCACTTCAGTGCTGACCGGCAAGGGCATCAGCTACGGCGGCAGCCTGATCCGTCCGGAAGCCACCGGGTTTGGCTGTGTGTACTTCGCCGAGGAAATGCTCAAGCGCCGTGACGATCGGGTCGAGGGCAAGCGGGTGGCGATTTCCGGGTCCGGCAACGTGGCGCAGTACGCGGCGCGCAAGGTCATGGACCTGGGCGGCAAGGTGATTTCCCTGTCCGACTCCGAAGGCACCCTGTATTGCGAGTCGGGCCTTACCGAGGAGCAATGGGCGGCGGTACTGGAGCTGAAGAACGTCTCGCGTGGGCGCATCAGCGAACTGGCGAGCCGTTTCGGCCTGGAATTCCGCGCCGGCAAGACTCCATGGGACCTGCCCTGCGACATCGCCCTGCCTTGCGCCACGCAGAATGAGCTGGATGCCAACGCCGCCCGCACCCTGCTGCGCAATGGCTGCATCTGTGTCGCCGAGGGCGCCAATATGCCCACCACCCTGGAGGCTGTGGATATCTTTATCGACGCCGGCATCCTGTTTGCCCCGGGCAAGGCCTCCAACGCCGGCGGCGTGGCGGTGAGCGGGCTGGAGATGTCGCAGAACGCCATGCGCCTGCTGTGGACCGCCGGCGAGGTGGACAGCAAGCTGCACGCCATCATGCAGTCTATTCACCACGCCTGTGTGCATTACGGCGAAGAGAATGGGCGGATCAACTACGTCAAGGGCGCGAACATCGCCGGCTTCGTCAAGGTGGCCGATGCCATGCTCGCTCAAGGCGTGGTGTGAGGCGCCTCAGGCCGGTTCGATGCGGATGATCTCGATCAGCTGATCCCCCACCGGCCGTTTCCACAGCACTTCGTCTCCGGGGCGTGCGCCCAGCAGCGCACGGCCCAGGGGCGAGGCCCAGTTGACCAGGCCCCTGGCCGTATCCGCTTGATCCTCCCCCACCAACTGCACGCTCTGCTGTTGATCCTGCTCGTTGGCGAAGGTCACCCGACTGCCGATCTGCACCTGGTCACTGCTGCCGGCGTTGACCACCTGGGCGCTGTGCAGGCGTGCGGTGAAGTACCGCAGGTCGCGTTCCAGCTCCGCCAGGCGTTGCGCATCGGCGGCGTCGCCCAGATGGCTCTGCTCTGCGTGCTGCGCGTGCAGCAGCGTGACCCGGGCCTGCAGTTCGGCAAGCCCCTGGGGCGTCACGTAATTGGGTTGGTCGCTGATCTGACGCTCCACCGGCTGCTCGGCCTGGGCGGCAGCCTGATCTTCATTGACGAAGGCGCGGCTCATGAGGGTGCTCCTGGCTGGGAGGAATGCAGCATGGTTGCAGGCTTTGGGCCCGGGCGGTTACCTGAAAGCGACTTATGGCGAGCGATAGGCCCGCGCTGCGTCGCGGTCCTTTTCCTGTTGCCAGGCCCGTTCGCGGTCGTCCCAGTGACGGTCCCGAAAGTCGTTGCGCTCACGGTTCTCCAGCATCCCCTGGCATTGGCGGAAACCATCGGTCCAGCCGTCGGCGTATTGCGGGTCCTTGAGGTAGCGCGGCACGTCCTTGCGGTATTCGCCGCTCATCGACCCAGCCGCCTGGCGGCCACTGACGCAGCCAGCATCGAAGCCGTCGACAAAGGCCGGCGGGTAGCCTTGCCTGAGCAGGTACTGGTGGTTCGATTCACAACCACCGAGCAGCGCCAGCATCAGCACTGTCCAAGCACAACGCCACATCGAGAGACTCCCAGGCTTCATATAGATGAAGTCTAGAAGCCCGAATGTCAGCCCTCCGTGAAAAGCATGTCACCAACCTCTTGCCGCTTGCCGCTGCTAGTACTGATACCACTTGAGTTCGAGCATGACTTCGTTGACTGGCGTGGCCAACTGGCTGAACTGGCGTTGCGCGCTCAGGCGCAAGCCCAGGTTGCGCGACAGTTCCCACTGTTGGTTGAGGCTCAGGCTGCGGCGTACTTCGCCATTGGTGAAGTAGTCGCCCTTGGCTTCGAGGCTGAGGTTGCCCAGCGGGTTCCTCCACAGCAGCCCGGAGTTGAAGCCCGCCGCGGGAGCGATAAAGCCGGCGAAATCGGCGTTGTGTTCCACCCGTACGGTGCCCAGGGCAAAGCCCAGGGTGTCTTCGCCCAGTTGCCAGGTGCCGCCGGCCCCGCCATTCACATGGCTGGCCAGGGTTTCGTCGTCGTGCTTGCCCGGTACCCGCTCCAGGCCACCGCTGACCTGCCAGGACCAGGGTTGCAGCAGTTGGTTGCGCGGGGTCAGGGAGCGGATGGTGGCCAGGTCGAGCCGTTGCAACTGCCAGTGGTTGCCCTCGTACTGGCGCAGCTTCATCTGCAGGATTTCGATCTGCGCGCCCAGCGGGAAGCCTTCGGCATTGTCGTTGAGGTCGTGGTAGGCCATGCGCAGGCCGTACTCGGCGAACGCCTTGTCGTCCCGGGTGCCGACCCCCAGTTGCCAGGTGCGCGACTGATGGCCGTCTTCCGGCAGGCCGGGGCGCTGGACTTGCAGTTCCGGCGCCGGGTTCTGGTTGATCGCCCGCAGCAGTTCGAAGCTGCGTTGCGAGCGCTCGGCATCCCGCTCCAGGCCATTGGCCCGGTAGCGTTCGAGGCGGTAGGCGGCGTCCACGATCAACGCCTGGCGATCCCGGGGCAGCGCCTTGAGCTCGGGGGCTTGCAGTTGCTGCTGGTCGGCGCTGACCTTGAGCACCCATTGCTGTTCCTCCGGGCTCAGGGGCTGGGCACGGTTGAGCAGCTCGCGCTCGCGGGATGGACGATAGTCGATGCGCTCCACCAGCCCGGCATCCTTCACCGCCTTGACCGTATCGGTGGGAATCGCGGTCAAGGGGAACTGCTCGGTCAGGCGCAGGCTGGGACGCGCCACTTGCAGCAGTTCCAGCAGGCGGTAGGAGCAGTTCTCGTCGAAGAAGAAGTAGTCGAACTTGATCTGTTTCAGTTCCCAGACGTGTTCCACCATGCGCTCGGTTTCAACCGGGGTCAGGTTCAGCCGGTACTCCCACAGGTCGCGGTTTTCCAGGCTGCGGTACTCGGCGAGTTTTTCCTGGTAGGGCACCAGGGCGAACAGGCCCGGGTAGCCGCCCATCAAGCCCTTCCAGGCATAGAGGATGCTGTTGTCGGAACCTTCGATATAGGCGCCGAAATTGATCGCATAGCTGAGCAGGGCCGTGTGGTTGCTCTGCACATCGGCCTGGTCGATGCGCAGCAGGGTATGGCCGAACATCGACGACGGGCTGTTCAGGTAGGCCGCGGGAAAGATCATCACCGTGCTGTGGGGCGCGACATCCTTGAACCACTGCGTGAACTCGCTGCACTGCACTGTGGGCAAGTCATTCAAGCCCAGCTGCGCCTTGAGCCAGCGGGTACGCGCCGGGTAGACGCATTGCGCATGGCGTTCACCGGCGCCGGCCGGGGCATAGAGCGCATCCACGGTGGCGCTCAGCTCCGCGTCGGGGTGGTGGGCGCCGTCACTGGCGAGGAAGAACTTCGGATCGCTGACATAGCTGCGCCAGCCACCCAGCTTGGCGCTCTCGTAGTGACCGATAGAGATCCAGAACGGGTCATGGGCCAGTTGCTGCAAACGTTGAGGGTCGATGTGGGGCGCAGCGTATGACGGGGCGCAGACACAGAGCGCCAGGTAGGCAAGGCGTTTGAGCATGGCGGGCAACTTGAGTCGGAAATACAAAAGCCCAAGGCGGGCAAGGTCCGGCAAAACAAAACCCGCTCCCGGCAAGGAGCGGGCAGCGCGGGCTTAGGCCTGGGTTGCGTACTTGGCCAGGCGTGGGTCGTTTTTCAACACAGCCAGGGTGTTGGTGTGCACGTCTTCGGCGGTGACGTCAGCCTTGCTGAAGATCTGCTGGAAGTGCTCGTGGGTCACCGCGGCGAAATGCGCACGGTCTTCAGGGGCTACGCCCAGGACCACGGCGTAGGTGGTCAAGGCTTCGCCCTGGCCCTTGGCCATGTCTTCGGAGAGCTCGTTCATCATGCCGTTCATGGCGAACCAGGATTTACCGCCATAGGTCAGCGCGGCGTTGGTGGAGCAGCCGTTGGTGCCGGAGGTCATGCCGAATGTGGCGTTGCCGGAAGTGCCGTTGGTGGTTGAGGCGAGGAAGTGTGCCGGGGTGCCGCGCTGGCCTTCGAACAGCATGTTGCCCCAGCCGCAATCCGGGCCGCCTGGCGCCTGGGCCATGGCGTTGAGGGATACAGCGGTGAAAAGAGTACCGAGAAGAATCCGTTTCATAGCCTTGTTCTCTTTGTGTGCATACCAATGGACAGGGGGTCTGGCCCGTACGGGCACCAGGGGGCCGGTTATCTACCCAGCCGCGCAGTTTGGAGTTTAGGCAGGTTCATCGGGTTCCGTATTTTTTTACACCGCCCGACCCGCCATAGCAGGTTTTACTGGCTCGAGCCGCAGCTGTCGAGCCTGTCTATGCTTTCTCCCTAGGCGCGCCTTGCCAGCCGGGCATGGCCAGCGCCAGAATGCCGCCATCTGCCCCGCCTGATGTAAGGAAGCCCGATGCCTGATCCTGTTGCTGCCAGCCTGCGTCTCGCGCCTGAAGCGCTGACTCGTCCTTTCTCTGCTGAACAGTTCAGCTTCTCGACCACCAATGATCTGGAGCCCTTTCGCGGTGTGCTTGGCCAGGAACGCGCGGTCGAAGCCTTGCAGTTCGGTGTGGCCATGCCGCGCCCCGGTTACAACGTGTTTGTCATGGGCGAGCCGGGCACCGGCCGCTTTTCCTTCGTCAAACGTTACCTGAAGGCCGAGGGCAAGCGCCTGCAGACTCCCTCGGACTGGGTGTACGTGAACAATTTCGACGAACCGCGGGAGCCTCGCGCCCTGGAGCTGCCGGCCGGTGCCGCGGGCAGTTTCATCGTCGATATCAATGGCTTGATCGACAACCTGCTGGCGACCTTTCCCGCGGTGTTCGAGCACCCGTCCTACCAGCAGAAGAAGAGCGCCATCGACCGTGCCTTCAACCAGCGCTACGACCGCGCCCTGGATGTGATCGAGCGCCTGGCCCTGGAAAAGGACGTGGCGCTGTACCGCGATAGCAGCAATATCGCCTTCACCCCGATGTTCGAGGGCAAGGCCCTGGACGAAGCCGAGTTCGCCCAGTTGCCGGAGGCCGATCGCGAGCGTTTCCACGAGGACATCTCGACCCTGGAAGAGCGCCTCAACGAAGAACTGGCGAGCCTGCCGCAGTGGAAGCGCGAGTCGAGCAACCAGCTGCGCCAGCTCAACGAGGAAACCATCACCCTGGCCTTGCAACCGCTGCTGGCGCCGCTGTCGGAGAAGTACGCGGAGAACGCCGGGGTTTGCGGCTACCTGCAGGCCATGCAGGTCTACCTGTTGAAGACCGTGGTCGAGCAACTGGTGGACGACAGCAAGACCGACGCCGTGGCGCGCAAGTTGCTGGAGGAACAGTACTGCCCGAGCCTAGTGGTGGGGCACCCGGCCAGCGGTGGTGCGCCGGTGGTGTTCGAACCCCATCCGACCTACGACAACCTGTTCGGCAGGATCGAGTACAGCACCGACCAGGGCGCGCTCTACACCACTTACCGGCAGTTGCGCCCCGGCGCCCTGCATCGGGCCAATGGCGGCTTCCTGATCCTGGAAGCCGAGAAGATGCTCAGCGAGCCCTTTGTCTGGGACGCCCTCAAGCGTGCCCTGCAGTCGCGCAAGCTGAAGATGGAGTCACCCCTGGGCGAGATGGGCCGACTGGCCACCGTGACCCTGACGCCGCAGATGATTCCATTGCAGGTCAAGGTGATCATCATTGGCGCCCGCCAGCTGTACTACACGCTGCAAGACCTGGACCCGGACTTCCAGGAGATGTTCCGGGTGCTGGTGGACTTCGACGAAGACATCCCGATGGTCGACGAGAGCCTGGAGCAGTTCGCCCAGTTGCTCAAAACCCGCACCTCGGAGGAGGGCATGGCGCCCCTGACCGCCGATGCGGTGGCGCGCCTGGCGACCTACAGCGCGCGCTTGGCCGAGCATCAGGGGCGCTTGTCGGCACGCATCGGCGATCTGTTCCAACTGGTCAGTGAGGCGGACTTCATCCGCCATCTGGCCGGGGACGAAATGACCGATGCCGGGCATATCGAGCGGGCACTGAAAGCCAAGGCCACCCGCACCGGGCGAGTGTCGGCGCGAATTCTCGATGACATGCTGGCGGGCATCATTCTGATCGACACCGACGGCGCCGCTGTGGGCAAGTGCAACGGCCTGACGGTGCTGGAAGTGGGCGACTCGGCCTTTGGTGTGCCGGCGCGAATCTCCGCCACGGTCTACCCAGGTGGTAGCGGCATCGTTGACATCGAACGCGAGGTCAATCTGGGCCAGCCGATCCACTCCAAGGGGGTGATGATTCTCACCGGCTACCTGGGCAGTCGCTATGCCCAGGAGTTCCCCCTGGCGATTTCCGCAAGCATCGCCCTGGAGCAGTCCTACGGCTATGTGGACGGCGACAGCGCTTCCCTGGGCGAGGCCTGCACGCTGATCTCGGCCCTGTCGAAGACGCCGCTCAAGCAGTGCTTCGCCATCACCGGGTCGATCAACCAGTTCGGTGAAGTGCAGGCGGTGGGCGGTGTCAACGAGAAGATCGAGGGCTTCTTCCGGCTCTGCGAGGCCCGTGGCCTGACCGGCGAGCAGGGGGCGATCATTCCCCAGGCCAACGTCGCCACCCTGATGCTCGATGAGCGCGTGCTGCAGGCGGTGCGCGCCGGACAGTTCCACGTGTACGCGGTGCGCCAGGCCGACGAGGCCCTGAGCCTGCTGGTGGGCGAGCCGGCCGGTGAGCCGGACGCCGACGGGCAGTTCCCCGAGGGCAGTGTCAACGCGCGAGTGGTGGAACGCCTGCGAGTGATTGCCGAGATGATCAGTGAGGAGGATCTGAAAGAGGCGGAAAAAGAACTGGCCCAGGAAGCGCTGGCGGAGGCCAAGCCGGTGTGATTGTGCTCGATGGTCGGGGGCTATGGCCC
The DNA here is from genome assembly GCF_049887815.1 of Pseudomonas sp. NFXW11. NCBI lineage: Bacteria > Pseudomonadati > Pseudomonadota > Gammaproteobacteria > Pseudomonadales > Pseudomonadaceae > Pseudomonas > Pseudomonas sp. NFXW11. The sequence goes on from NZ_JAGEKI010000010.1 coordinate 145,098, forward strand.
CCACTATCGCCGCCATGGCGCTGACGCCAATTTTTCAAAATAGACCATTCGGCGCCTGTTGAATGGGGCAACTTTGTTTATCAGGCATTTCTTCTATTCTCAGGGCAAGGAGAAGAACAGTCGTCGCTGGATCGAAACAGCCTGCAGTTGCCGGCTGAACAGTGGTTTTACCGAGGGGCGCCGCCATGTCGCGCAACCTTTGCCTCACTCGCCAATGCCTTGGCCTGGTTACCCGTATCGAATGCAGTGTCCGCCCTCTGGCGGGGGACAACGGTATGTGGACCCTTCTCTTCGCCGCCGGAATGGCCGGTGAACAACCCTCAGCGATCAAGTCCCAGGGGCCCTTTTGCGGGCCGGTGGTGGCCGAGTCGATCCTCGATTCGATAGTCGAAAGCCTGACCACCCATGGTTACCAGCTGGCCGATGATCCGCAGATCTGGTGCCTGCACTTGCAGGCCCAGTTGCGGCAGATCAATGGCGAGCGCGGGCGCAGTGTCGGTGAGTTTTAGGGCTCGGGCGGCGATGTTTCGGCCTTGTCGAGCTTGACCTCGAAGCCGTACTCCAGGGTGTTGAGTTCACTGCGGCTGTAGGTTTCCAGCTGGCTGGGCTGACCATAGAAATAGTGCACATCGAACAGCGCCGGGCCGGAGTTGGGGGCGTTGTGGCTGACCGCAAGAATCTCCTTCAGGTACTGGCCGCTGTCGTCCTTGGCGTAGAAGCGCCAGGCGTTGGATGGAAACAGCTTCTGGTCGACGATCAGGGCATTACCCCTGAGCTCCAGGCCCTTGGGCAACTGTCGGGCGATGATGCTGTTCTTGTCGATGCTGGCCAGGTACAGCGGAATGGAGCCAACGGCGTAGGCCGGAGTTTCCGGGAACAGGTTCAGGTCGTAGGTGATGACGCCGCGCATGGGGTCGATTTCAAAGGCCTCGTCCGGCAGTTCGATGGGTTCGCCGCGCTGGCCCTGGTCGTTCTGGGTGAAGAAGGTCAGCGGAGTATCACCACTGTTGAATTCCTGCCCCAGCAGTTCGTCATTGAAGGTTCGTGGATGGCTGAACTCGATGCGCGCCGCGCTGGCATCCTCCACCGACTGGCTGATGCTCACCGATTTCTTCAGGGTCTCTTCGTCGAGCTGCGCACCCTTGAGGTAGGCGGCGGCCTGATCGTCATAGACCACCGCTGGCATGGGCAGCGCCTGAATGTTCTTGTCACTGGTGCTGTGCTCGAAACGCTGCACCGGCAGGTTGAGGTCCTTGCGGGTCACGCTGGCCTGGGAAAAGTCCAGCACGGCCACCTCCAGTTGCTCTACCTGGCCATTGAAATAGACCTTGGCGTAGTGGCTGCGGTGTTCTCGGTCGAAGGCCTGCTGTTCTTCCTCCAGCTGCTTCTCGAAGGCTTCGCTCCAACTCTGCTGTTTTTGCATCTCGGCCAGTTGCTGGCGGTAGAAGGCGATCTGCTGCGCGCTTTCATTGATCGAGCCGGCGCGTGAAAGAATCTGCCCGCTGCTGTCGCGGGCCTGTGCCAGCAAAGGGTTGAGGGAGGCGTCATCGACCTCTTCGGGCAGGGTTGCACTGTTGCTCAGTTCGATCTCGGCAACGTTCTTGTCCAGCGCCAGCAGGGTCAGGCGAATATTGCCGTCCTGGCGAGGCTTACCGATATCGGCGCGGGTCAGCTGGAAGTCGAGCACCCGGCCCGGCGCTATCACTTCCAGCTTGCCCTGCAGTGAGAGCGGCTGCGGCTGATGCTGGTTTTCTACCTCCAGGCCTTCGATATAGGGGTAGGCAACGGTCAGGTCATCCGGATTGGTCAGGTTGGAGCTCGAGGGGCTGAGCTGGATACCCGGGTCGGTTTCCGACCACTCAGGCTGGAAGGGGATGACCTTCTTGTTGCTTAGGGTCACCGACTGCCATTCCAGGCCATGGGGGAAGGGGAACTGCGCGGGCATGTTGAAGCTGAAGGGAAACACCGGTTGCAGGTCGGTCAGGTAGTCGGAGTTGGTGGACTTGCGCAGCACGAACAAGCCATTGACGTAGGTGTCCACCAGGGCCTGCGGGGTGGGGTAGTGCTTGAGCAGGGCCAGGCTGTCATCGCCGTATTCGGTTTCGATCGACTTGCTGGCGAGCTTGAGTTGCGCCCGCTCCAGCAACAGCAGGGAGCCACCGAGATCGGCCACGGCATCCTTGAGCTTGGGGTCCTTTATGCCATCCAGCGACTTTTCGAAGGCTGTGGTCCGCTGTTCGAGACTGGCTTGCTTGTTCTCGTCGCTGGGCGAACAGCCGCCGCTGATCAGCAGCGCCAGACCAAGGCCGAGGCTGGCCAAAGGCAATCGCACATCCATTTCCGGTCTTCCTGTCCAATGTTGGTGAGCGTGGGCAACGGCTTGGACACTAGCAGAAAAACCGCCGGGAAAAACCCGTGGCCCAGGGGATTGGCTGTGGTTTATGGGCATTTGGCGCGCTGTTATACTCGCCGCCGTTTTTTCACCGGGTGCGAGATTCAATGGAACGCTTTATCGAAAATGCAATGTATGCCTCGCGCTGGTTGCTGGCGCCGATCTACTTCGGTCTGTCCTTGGGCCTGCTGGCGCTGGCATTGAAGTTCTTCCAGGAAGTCTTCCACGTCATCCCCAATGTGTTCTCCATGGCGGAGTCCGACCTGATCCTGGTGCTGCTGTCGCTGATCGACATGGCACTGGTGGGTGGCTTGCTGGTGATGGTGATGATCTCCGGCTACGAGAATTTCGTCTCGCAACTGGACATCGACGAGGACAAGGAGAAGCTCAGCTGGCTGGGCAAGATGGACTCTTCGTCGCTGAAGATGAAGGTGGCGGCGTCCATCGTGGCAATCTCTTCGATTCATCTGCTGCGGGTGTTTATGGATGCCAAGAACACCCCCACCGAGTACCTGTTGTGGTACGTGGTGATCCACATGACCTTCGTGATCTCGGCGTTTGCCATGGGCTACCTGGACAAACTGACCAAGCACTGATGCTCGCCCGCAGCACTGCCTGCCGCCCGGCCGTTGCGAAACGGACGGGCGGTGTCGTTTGTGCCTTGTGCTTTTCCCGGGGCAGGCATATGCCTTAACTGTCGGGGCTCGCAACAGCACGGGGTGCGCTTATGAACCTGCGGGAAATGAATGCCTACGCCATCGCCGGAAAGGTCGACGAACTGAACCTGATTTCCCTGGAGGGCGGGATCTATCTGCTTGAGGCGCGCATGCATGGCGCGGCGTATCCGCTCAGTGATGCCCAGGGCCAGACCTTCCATCTGCGCTCGGTGGAACACGCCCGGGAGGTGCTGCAGGCGTTTCCCAAGCTGCCGTTCAACCTGATCCACACCTCGGTGCATGACGAGATGTGCGGCCTGTCCGCCAGCGCTGAAGACAGCCTGAAAGTGCCCATCAGCTTGCACGCCGATGGCTGAAGCCGGTCGGGCGATGATCCGCTCCGGGCTTCTGTGCTAGTCTGCTCGCCCTTTTGATTCCGGGCGCTCCGGGAGGCGCTGTGTATCCACGGCTTTTCCCGAGCCGTCCGCACAGCGGAGCAGTGTCATGTCCGAAGTAAATCTGTCCACCGACGAAACCCGCGTCAGCTACGGCATCGGCCGTCAGCTGGGCGACCAACTGCGTGACAACCCGCCACCGGGTGTCAGCCTGGATGCCATCCTGGCCGGCCTGACCGACGCTTTCGCCGGTAAGCCAAGCCGTGTGGGCCAGGAAGAAATGTCCGCCAGCTTCAAGGTGATCCGCGAAATCATGCAAGCCGAAGCGGCGGCCAAGGCTGAAGCGGCTGCCGGTGCCGGCCTGGCATTCCTGGCGGAAAACGCCAAGCGCGAAGGCATCACCACCCTGGCTTCGGGTCTGCAATTCGAAGTGTTGACTCAAGGCGAGGGCGCCAAGCCATCCCGTGAAGACAGCGTGCGCACTCACTACCACGGCACCCTGATCGACGGCACCGTGTTCGACAGCTCCTACGAGCGTGGCCAGCCTGCCGAATTCCCGGTAGGTGGCGTGATCGCCGGCTGGACCGAAGCGCTGCAACTGATGAACGCCGGTAGCAAATGGCGTCTGTACGTGCCGAGCGAACTGGCTTACGGCGCACAAGGCGTGGGCAGCATCCCGCCGCACAGCGTCCTGGTGTTCGACGTCGAGCTGCTGGACGTTCTGTAATTCGTATAGGGGCAAGCAGCTCGGCGATGACCGCAGCGCATGCGCTGCCTGCTCATTGCCGAGCTGCTTGCCCCTTGCTCGGTTCGGGTTTCATAGACGGATCTTTGCGCTCAGGCCCTGGCCATCGGTTCCGGTCGGCCGCAAGGCTCTGGCGTAGCAGAACAAAAACAGGTTGCGCACCAACTCCTTGAGCACCAGCGGTTCGCTGGAGTTCAAACCATTCAGGTCCAGATCTCCCTGGTCCTGCAGCTCGCTCAGGGCTTCCTCTTCCAGTACCGCACAGACTTCCCCGGTTTCCCGATGCAGGATTCGCAGGTAAGGGTGTGGGCGATCCAGCCAGGCATCAATCAAATAAGTCATGGGCGTCATCTCCTTGAATGGGGTTCAATGAGAATAATTCTTATTCAATGAATAGCAAGTGCCTATTGGCGGTTTTTGCTTTTTTCTGTGCAGGGATTGCTATTGGTCAAACAAGCTGGCGTTTTGCTATTAGGCAGGTGGGGCGGGGATTGGCGGGGGAACCCTCTCGCGGCTGGCGCGAGAGGGAGGACAGGGATCAGACCTTGCGCACGAACTCGGACTTGAGCTTCATCGGGCCGATGCCGTCGATCTTGCAGTCGATATCGTGGTCGCCTTCGCACAGGCGGATGTTCTTGACCTTGGTGCCGACCTTGACCACCAGGGAAGTGCCCTTGACCTTGAGGTCCTTGATTACGGTGATGGTGTCGCCGTCTTGCAGCACGTTGCCCACGGCATCCTTCTTCACGGCTTCATCGGACGCCGCCTCGGCTTCACCGCTGGCGGACCACTCGTGGGCGCACTCGGGGCAGATCAGCTGGGCGCCGTCTTCGTAGGTGTATTCGGAATTGCATTTTGGGCAGGGTGGCAAAGTGCTCACTTAAGCTCCTCAAAGTCAGGATGGCTAAAAAGCGCACATTGTATAGGGTTTTGTCGGGGGAGGGGCGCCGAAGCGCTTTGCCAGCAAGCCGGCCCCTGCCAGTGGCAGGAGCCGGAAGCTGTTTAGTGGGTACGGGCGACGGCGAATTCGCTCAGTTCCACCAGGGCGTCGCGGTACTGGCTGGGGGGCAGGGCCTCCAGGCAGGTGATGGCGCGAGCCACGTAGTCGCGGGCCAGCTGTGCGGTGTAGTCCAGGGAACCGGATGCTTCGACCGCTGCGCGGATGCTTTCCAGATCCTCGATACCGCCTTTCTGGATCGCCTGGCGCACCAGGGCTGCCTGTTCCGGGGTGCCTTCGCGCATGGTGTAGATCAGCGGCAGGGTCGGCTTGCCTTCGGCCAGGTCGTCACCGACGTTCTTGCCCAGGGTCTCGGCGTCGCCACGGTAGTCGAGCAGGTCGTCCACCAGTTGGAAGGCCACGCCCAGGTGGTCACCGAAGGTGCGCAGGGCTTCGGACTGTTCCGCACTGGCGCCGGCCAGGGCCGCCGCGCTGTGGGTCGAGGCCTCGAAGAGCATCGCGGTCTTGCCGCGGATGACTTCCATATAGGTTTCTTCGGTGGTGCTGGCGTCACGTACCTTGGACAGTTGCAGCACTTCGCCCTCGGCAATGATGCGAGTGGCCTGGGACAGGATGCGCATGACCGGCATCGAACCCAGCTCGACCATCATTTCGAACGAGCGCGAGTACAGGAAGTCGCCCACCAGTACGCTGGGCGCGTTGCCCCACATGGCGTTGGCGGTGGAACGGCCACGGCGCATGCCGGACATGTCGACCACGTCGTCGTGCAGCAGGGTGGCGGTGTGCAGAAACTCGATGGTGGCGGCCAGCAGGCGCAGGTCGTCGCCTTCGCGGCCCAGGGCCTTGCCGCACAACAGCACCAGCAAAGGACGCAGGCGCTTGCCGCCGGCCGAGGTAATGTAGTCGCCGATTTTCGAAACCAGCGGCACTCGGGACGTCAGCTGCTTCTTGATGATGCCGTCGACGGCGTCAAAATCGTCCGCCACCGCGCGGTAGAAAGCTTGGGGTTGCATCAGTGACAGGTGCTCCAGAAAGGTTGCGCGGCATGCTAGGACCCGCGTCCGCAGGTGTCAAGGCGAGTTCCCGGGAGGTTAAAGCCGCGGCGGGCGCCCATTTGCCAGGGTAAATTACTGGGTTATCGTTTCAACCTGGCATTAAAACCGCTATTTCCCGGCTGCTTTTTTCTGCTCGGCAGGGCCTGGCAGCCAGGCCCGTGGCGCCTGAACGGCACTTGCATCGCCATTGAGCGTTGCGTACAATCGCGCACCCTGAACTTCCTGGGCAGCACCTGCCTTACGCAATTGCACTTGGGCCGTTCCAGCCCCATGCAGCCATGCCAGCCAATACCTCTTCTTATAAAGAGCTGGGTGAGCAGGATTATCGGAGAAATACCATGTACGCAGTAATCGTTACCGGCGGTAAGCAATACAAGGTCGCTGAAGGTGAATACCTGAAGATCGAAAAACTGGAAATCGCCACTGGCGAATCCGTGACTTTTGACCGCGTTCTGTTGGTTGCCAATGGCGACGACGTGAACATCGGCGCACCTGTTGTTGCTGGCGCAACCGTCAAGGCTGAAGTGATCTCCCAAGGTCGTCACGATAAAGTCCGCATCATCAAGTTCCGTCGCCGTAAGCACCACATGAAGCGTATGGGCCACCGCCAGTGGTTCACCGAGATCAAAATCACCGGTATTCAGGCTTAATTTCAGCCTAATTCCTCACTAGGAGAATTGAACTCATGGCACACAAAAAAGCTGGTGGTAGTACCCGTAACGGTCGCGACTCAGAAGCCAAACGCCTTGGCGTGAAGATGTATGGCGGCCAGAAAATCATTCCGGGCAACATCATCGTGCGTCAGCGCGGCACCCAATTCCACGCTGGCTACGGCGTTGGCATGGGTAAGGATCACACCCTGTTCGCGAAAATCGAAGGCGTGATCAAGTTTGAAGTAAAGGGCGCCTTCGGTCGTCGTTACGTGAGCGTCGTCGCAGCTTAATTGCGCGATCGCTGGAAAAGCCCTGTCTCGCGACGGGGCTTTTTCGTTTGTGGGATGAGTCTCTTGCAAAACTGTTTGTACGGGCTGCCAGCGTTGGATTTTTCGGTCGTTGATTGAGGTCGCTGCGCTCATTTTTGCAAGAGTCTTATGTCTTAGTGTTTTTCAGCTCGCCCGGGCGGCGAGAGGCGTTTGCACATGAAGTTTGTTGATGAAGTTTCGATCCGAGTAAAAGCTGGCGACGGCGGCAATGGTTGCATGAGTTTCCGTCGCGAAAAATTCATCGAGAATGGTGGCCCTAACGGTGGTGATGGGGGTGACGGCGGCTCGATCTATATGGTCGCCGACGAAAACCTCAATACCCTGGTGGATTACCGTTACACCCGGCACTTCGATGCCGAGCGTGGCTCCAATGGTGGCAGTACCGACTGCACTGGCAAGAAGGGCGAGGACCTGGAGCTGCGGGTTCCGGTCGGCACCACGGTGATCGATGCCGGTACCCAAGAGGTGATTGGTGACCTGACCAAGGCCGGTCAGCGGTTGATGGTGGTGCAGGGTGGCTGGCACGGCCTGGGTAACTCCCGGTTCAAATCCAGTACCAACCGGGCGCCGCGCCAGACCACGCCGGGCAAGCCGGGCGAGCAGCGCGATCTCAAGCTGGAATTGAAGGTGCTGGCGGACGTCGGTCTGCTGGGCTTGCCGAATGCCGGCAAGAGCACCTTTATCCGTTCGGTTTCCGCGGCCAAGCCCAAGGTTGCCGACTACCCGTTCACCACCCTGGTGCCGAACCTGGGTGTGGTAAGCGTCGATCGCTGGAAGAGCTTCGTGATCGCCGATATCCCCGGGTTGATCGAAGGTGCCTCCGATGGCGCCGGCCTGGGTATCCGCTTCCTCAAGCACTTGGCGCGTACGCGCATCCTGCTGCACCTGGTGGACATGGCGCCGCTGGACGAAAGCAGCCCGGCCGATGCGGCCGAAGTGATCGTCAACGAGCTGGCCAAGTTCAGTCCGTCGCTGGCGGAGCGTGAGCGCTGGCTGGTGCTCAACAAGTGCGACCAGATCCTTGAGGAAGAGCACGAAGAGCGGGTCAAGGAAATCGTCGATCGCCTGGAGTGGACGGGGCCGGTGTATGTGATCTCGGCCATTTCCAAGGACGGCACCGAGCGCCTGAGCCGCGACATCATGCGTTACCTGGAAGATCGTGCGGATCGTCTGGCGGCCGATCCAGCCTACGCTGATGAGCTGGCCGAGCTGGATCAGCGTATCGAGGATGAAGCCCGTGCCCAGCTGCAGGCGCTGGACGATCAGCGTGCCCTGCGTCGCAGTGGTGTGAAGAGCGTGCATGACATCGGTGACGATGACTGGGACGAAGAAGATGTGGATGACGAGGATGGTCCGGAGATCATCTACGTCCGCGACTGATCCGCTGCGCGGACAGGTCCGCGAAGACGGTTTATCTGGCTGGGGGCGGTGTTATCATCGCTGCCGGGCCAGCTCCCCGAACGCCGCTCACTCGAGCGGCGTTCTGGTATCTGCAAGGCGTAAATACGAATAACCCCATGAGTGGCGCTCGGTCGCGTCGCTCGCTGGCAAAGGTTGAATAAGATGCGGAGCAAGGTGACAGGTGCGCAGCGCTGGGTCGTGAAGATCGGCAGCGCACTGCTGACGGCGGATGGCAAAGGGCTGGATCGCGCCGCAATGGGCGTGTGGGTCGAGCAGATGGTGGCCTTGCATGAGGCTGGAGTCGAGCTGGTGCTGGTTTCCTCTGGTGCGGTGGCGGCCGGTATGAGTCGCCTGGGCTGGAGCGCACGACCGAGTGCGATGCATGAGTTGCAGGCTGCTGCGGCTATTGGCCAGATGGGCCTGGTGCAGGCCTGGGAGTCGAGTTTTGCTGAGCATGGCCGGCATACGGCGCAGATTCTGCTGACCCATGACGACCTTTCGGATCGCAAGCGTTACCTGAATGCCCGCAGCACCTTGCGTGCGCTGGTGGAGCTCAAGGTGATTCCGGTGATCAACGAGAACGACACCGTGGTCACCGATGAGATCCGCTTTGGCGACAACGACACCCTGGCGGCGCTGGTGGCCAACCTGGTGGAGGCCGACCTGCTGGTGATCCTCACCGATCGCGACGGCATGTTCGATGCTGACCCGCGGAACAATCCCGATGCCCAGCTGATCTACGAAGCGCGGGCCGATGATCCGGCGCTGGATGCAGTGGCGGGCGGTACCGGCGGCGCGCTGGGGCGCGGCGGCATGCAGACCAAGCTGCGGGCGGCACGGCTGGCGGCGCGTTCCGGGGCGCATACCATCATTGTGGGTGGGCGTCTGGAGCGGGTGCTGGACCGTCTCAAGGCTGGCGAGCGCATCGGTACCCTGTTGTCGCCTGAGCGCGGCATGCTGGCGGCACGCAAGCAGTGGCTGGCGGGGCATCTGCAGACGCGTGGCACCCTGGTGCTGGATGAGGGGGCGGTGTCGGCCTTGTCCCAGGGTAACAAGAGCTTGTTGCCGGTGGGGGTCAAGCAGGTCCAGGGCGGCTTCCGGCGTGGCGAGATGGTGGTGTGTGTCGCCCCTGACGGGCGCGAGATCGCCCGGGGCTTGGCCAACTACAGTGCCGCCGAGGCGCAGAAGATCATTGGTCAGCCTTCGGATGCGATTGTCGGTGTACTGGGTTATATGGCGGAGCCGGAACTGGTTCACCGCGATAACCTGATTCTGGTGTAACTGGCGTAAGGAAAAGCGAATGCGCGTAGCAAAAGGATTGTTGGGGCTGCTCTTGGTGATGCCCTTGTTGGCGTCGGCCGAGGAAATTGGCCAGGTTTCCACGGTGTTCAAGTTTGTCGGGCCCAATGACCGGATCGTGGTCGAGGCGTTCGATGATCCCAAGGTCGATGGCGTGACTTGCTACCTGTCGCGGGCCAAGACTGGCGGGCTCAAGGGTGGGTTGGGCCTGGCGGAAGATCGTGCCGAGGCCTCCATTGCCTGTCGTCAGGTGGGGCCGATCGCATTCAGGGGTGAGCTCAAGGATGGCGAGGAGGTGTTCAAGGAGCGCACTTCGCTGGTGTTCAAGACCATGCAGGTGGTGCGTTTTCTCGACAAGAAGCGCAATACCCTGGTGTATCTGGTGTACAGCGATCGCCTGATCGAGGGTAGTCCGCAGAATGCGGTGACGGCGATTCCTATCCTGCCCTGGTCCCATTGATGGCTTGATGCTCGGCGGGCCGGCTCTTGCGAAGGAGGGGGTCGGTTGGCTGGAGCTTGAGTGGCAGGCATAAAAAAACCGACCCTTGGGTCGGTTTTTTCATCAAGCTTGATGCTTAGGCTGCAGCAGCCAGCTTCAGAGCTTTGATGTGGCCATTCAGACGGCCTTTGTGACGAGCAGCTTTGTTCTTGTGGATGATGCCTTTATCGGCCATACGGTCGATAACTGGCACGGCCAGAACATAAGCAGCTTGCGCTTTTTCAGCGTCTTTTGCGTCGATGGCCTTAACTACGTTCTTGATGTAGGTACGAACCATGGAACGCAGGCTGGCGTTGTGGCTGCGACGCTTCTCAGCCTGTTTTGCACGTTTTTTGGCGGAAGGTGAGTTGGCCACCGTCGAGCTCCTCGAAAGACTTTTTGGAAAATAGCTAACAAAATAGGCCGCGAATCATGCCGATGAGTTGATCCCTTGTCAAGGGCGGCTGATGCGTTCCGCTGAGTGGTCGATCTAAAGAGGCGGGATATTTCTTTCCGGCGCTTGACCTGTAAACTCGCGAGCTTTGGCTCTGTGCTGTTGCGGCGCGGAGTATTGCACAAGTGGGTGTCGTTTCGCCTGCTGTTTATCTACAAGGCGCAAAACCTTTTCATGAACCTGCTCAAGTCGTTGGCTGCCGTCAGCTCTATCACGATGCTTTCCCGGGTGCTGGGATTCGTTCGCGACACCATCATCGCGCGCACTTTCGGTGCCGGCATGGCCACGGACGCCTTCTTTATCGCTTTCAAGCTGCCCAACCTGCTGCGGCGGATCTTTGCCGAAGGGGCTTTCTCCCAGGCGTTCGTGCCGATCCTGGCCGAGTACAAGAGCCAGCAGGGCGACGAGGCGACCCGAACTTTCATTGCCTATGTTTCCGGCCTGCTGACACTGGTTCTGGCGCTGGTTACCGCCCTGGGCATCATTGCCGCGCCCTGGGTGATCTGGGCCACGGCGCCGGGGTTCGTCGACTCGCCGGAAAAATTCAGCCTCACCGCCGACCTGCTGCGGGTGACCTTTCCTTATATATTGCTGATCTCGCTGTCTTCCCTGGCCGGGGCGATTCTCAACACCTGGAACCGCTTCTCGGTGCCGGCCTTCGTGCCGACCCTGCTCAATGTCAGCATGATCATCTTCGCGTTGTTCCTTACGCCTTACTTCGATCCGCCGGTGATGGCCCTGGGTTGGGCGGTGCTGGCCGGTGGCCTGGCGCAGCTGCTCTACCAGCTGCCGCACTTGAAGAAGATCGGCATGCTGGTGCTGCCACGCCTGAATCTGCGCGATACCGGGGTCTGGAGAGTGATGAAGCAGATGCTGCCGGCGATCCTCGGGGTTTCCGTCAGCCAGATTTCGCTGATCATCAACACCATCTTCGCCTCGTTCCTGGTGGCCGGTTCGGTGTCGTGGATGTACTACGCCGACCGTCTGATGGAGCTGCCTTCTGGTGTGCTGGGGGTGGCGCTGGGCACCATCCTCCTGCCGACCCTGGCCAAGACCTACGCCAATAAGGACCGCCACGAGTATTCGCGGCTGCTCGACTGGGGCCTGCGCCTGTGTTTCATCCTGGTGCTGCCGTGCTCCCTGGCGCTGGGGATTTTGGCCGAACCGCTGACCGTGTCGCTGTTCCAGTACGGCGAATTCAGCGCCTTCGACGCCGCCATGACCCAGCGGGCCCTGGTGGCCTACGCCGTGGGGCTGCTGGGGATCATCCTGATCAAGGTGCTGGCGCCAGGTTTTTATGCGCAGCAGAACATTCGCACGCCGGTGAAGATCGCCATCTTCACCTTGATCGTCACCCAGTTGCTCAACCTGGCCTTTATCGGTTCGCTGAAGCACGCGGGCCTGGCCCTGGCAATCAGTGCTGGCGCCTGCATCAATGCTGGCCTGCTGTTCTATCAGCTACGCAAGCAGCAGATGTTCCAGCCGCAGCCGGGCTGGGGGCGCTTTACCCTGAAGTTGCTGCTAGCGGTGGCGGTAATGTCCGCGGTATTGCTGGGCTTGATGCATTTCATGCCGGCCTGGGACCAGGGGCATATGCTCCAGCGTTTCCTGCGCCTGGGCGCCTTGGTGGTCGCGGGTGTGGTGGCGTATTTCGGCATGCTGGCACTGTTGGGCTTTCGTTTGCGCGACTTCAATCGCAAGGCCTTGAGCTGATGACGCTTTAGTCATCGGCGCTGGGCAGTCACTGGTTTTGTCGGTTCGATCACTTTGGGTGGCGGTGTTGCCTGTCGTCGGCCGCCGGGTGTGGTTATAATCGGCCACTTTATGAGCAAGAAGCGCGTTATGCAGCTGGTTCGAGGCCTCCACAATCTGCGCCCCCAGCATCGGGGCTGCGTCGCCACTATTGGCAACTTTGACGGTGTTCACCGTGGTCACCAGGCTATCCTGGGGCGGCTACGGGAGCGTGCGCTCGAGTTGGGCCTGCCCAGCTGCGTAGTGATTTTCGAGCCGCAGCCGCGGGAATTCTTCGCCCCCGAGACCGCTCCGGCCCGTCTTGCCCGGTTGCGCGACAAACTCCAGTTGTTGGCGCAAGAAGGCGTCGACCGGGTTCTGTGCCTGGCCTTCAACCAGCGCCTGAGCAAGCTCAGTGCCAGCGAGTTCGTCGAGCGAATCCTGGTGGACGGCCTGGGCGTGCAGCATCTGGAGGTTGGTGACGACTTCCGCTTTGGCTGCGACCGGGTCGGCGATTTCGAATTCCTGCAGCAGGCCGGGCTGACCCACGGGTTTACCGTGGAAGCGGCGCAGACCGTGGAGCTGGATGGCTTGCGCGTCAGCAGCACCCAGGTCCGCAACGCCCTGGCCGCTGCCGACTTCGAGTTGGCTGAGCGCCTGCTCGGGCGGCCATTCCGGATTGCCGGGCGGGTCCTGCACGGGCAGAAACTGGCGCGCCAGTTGGGTACCCCCACTGCCAATGTGCAGTTGAAGCGCCGTCGCGTGCCGCTGTCCGGGGTCTACCTGGTCAGCGTCGAGAAAGACGGGAAAACCTGGCCGGGCGTTGCCAATATCGGCGTGCGGCCCACGGTTGCAGGTGATGGCAAGGCCCACCTGGAAGTTCATCTACTAGATTTTGCCGGCGATCTGTACGACCGGCGTTTGACGGTGGTTTTCCACCACAAGCTGCGTGAAGAGCAGCGTTTCGCCTCCCTGGAGGCGTTGAAGACGGCGATCAATGCGGATGTTGCCGCCGCCCGTGCCCAAGTGGCACGTATCCATAGCGCCAATCGCTAATGAAGAGCCTTAAATGACCGACTATAAAGCCACGTTAAACCTTCCGGACACCGCCTTCCCAATGAAGGCCGGCCTGCCTCAGCGCGAACCACAGATTCTGCAGCGTTGGGACAGCATTGGCCTGTACGGAAAGTTGCGCGAGATTGGCAAGGATCGTCCCAAGTTCGTTCTGCACGACGGTCCGCCCTATGCCAACGGCTCGATTCACATCGGTCACGCGGTCAACAAGATCCTCAAGGACATGATCATCCGCTCCAAGACCCTGGCGGGCTTCGATGCGCCCTATGTTCCGGGCTGGGACTGCCACGGCCTGCCGATCGAGCACAAGGTCGAGGTGACTCACGGCAAGAACCTGACCTCGGACCAGACCCGCGAGCTGTGCCGCACCTACGCCTCCGAGCAGATCGAAGGGCAGAAGGCCGAGTTCATCCGCCTGGGTGTGCTGGGCGACTGGAACAACCCCTACAAGACCATGAACTTCGCCAACGAGGCCGGCGAGATCCGTGCCCTGGCGGAAATGGTCAAGGGCGGCTTCGTGTTCAAGGGCCTGAAACCGGTCAACTGGTGCTTCGACTGCGGCTCGGCATTGGCCGAGGCAGAAGTCGAATACCAGGACAAGAAATCCGCCACCATCGATGTGGCCTTCCCGATCGCCGATGAAGACAAGCTGGCCGCCGCTTTCGGCCTGGCCAAGCTGGCCAAGCCCGCCGCCATCGTGATCTGGACCACCACCCCCTGGACCATCCCGGCCAACCAGGCGCTGAACGTCCATCCGGAGTTCAACTACGCCCTGGTGGACACCGGCGAGCGCCTGCTGGTGCTGGCCGAGGAGCTGGTGGAGTCCTGCCTGGCGCGCTACAGCCTGGAGGGCTCGGTGATTGCCACCGCCCCGGGTTCGGCCCTGGAACTGATCAATTTCCGTCATCCGTTCTACGATCGCCTGTCGCCGGTCTACCTGGCCGAGTACGTGGAACTGGGCGCCGGCACCGGCGTGGTGCATTCCTCGCCAGCCTACGGTGTAGACGACTTCGTGACCTGCAAGCGCTACGGCATGGTCAACGACGACATTCTCAGTCCGGTGCAGAGCAATGGCGTGTACTCGCCATCCCTGGAGTTCTTTGGCGGCCAGTTCATCTGGAAGGCCAACCCAGCCATCGTCGAGAAACTGAGCGAAGTTGGTGCGCTGATGCACACCGAAACCATCAGCCACAGCTACATGCACTGCTGGCGCCACAAGACCCCGCTGATCTATCGCGCCACGGCGCAATGGTTCGTCGGCATGGACAAGCAGCCTGAAGCCGGCGACACCCTGCGCCAGCGCGCCCTGCAAGCCATCGAGGACACCCAGTTCGTACCGGCCTGGGGCCAGGCGCGCCTGCACTCGATGATTGCCAACCGTCCGGACTGGTGCATCTCCCGCCAGCGCAACTGGGGCGTGCCGATCCCGTTCTTCCTGAACAAGGAAAGCGGCGAGCTGCACCCACGCACCGTCGAACTGATGGAAGAGGTGGCCAAGCGCGTTGAACAGCAAGGCATCGAAGCCTGGTTCAAGATGGACGCCGCCGAGCTGCTGGGCGACGAAGCGCCGCTGTATGACAAGATCAGCGACACCCTGGACGTCTGGTTCGACTCGGGCACCACCCACTGGCACGTGCTGCGTGGTTCGCACCCGCAGGGCCATGGGAGCGGCCCGCGCGCCGACCTGTACCTGGAAGGTTCCGACCAGCACCGCGGCTGGTTCCACTCGTCGCTGCTCACCGGCTGCGCCATCGACGGCAATGCACCGTACCGCGAGCTGCTGACCCACGGTTTCACCGTGGACGAGAACGGCCGCAAGATGTCCAAGTCCCTGGGCAACGTGATCGCGCCGCAGAAGGTCAACGACACCCTGGGCGCCGACATCATGCGCCTGTGGGTCTCGGCCACCGACTATTCCGGCGAGATGGCGGTTTCCGACCAGATCCTGCAACGCAGCGCCGACGCCTACCGGCGTATTCGCAACACCGCGCGCTTCCTGCTTTCCAACCTCAGCGGCTTCAACCCGGCCAGCGACCTGCTGCCACCTGAAGAGATGCTGGCCTTGGACCGCTGGGCCGTGGACCGTGCCCTGCTGCTGCAGCGCGAGCTGGAGCTGCACTACGGCGAGTACCGCTTCTGGAACGTCTACTCCAAGGTGCACAACTTCTGCGTGCAGGAGCTGGGCGGCTTCTACCTGGACATCATCAAGGACCGCCAGTACACCACCGGCGCCAACAGCCAGGCCCGGCGCTCCTGCCAGACCGCGCTGTACCACATCAGCGAGGCGCTGGTGCGCTGGATCGCGCCGATCCTGGCTTTCACCGCCGACGAGCTGTGGCAGTACCTGCCAGGCGAGCGCAACGAGTCGGTGATGCTCAACACCTGGTACGAAGGCCTCAGCGAGTTGCCGGAAGGCTTCGAGCTGGACCGCGCCTACTGGGAGCGGATCATGGCGGTCAAGGCCGCGGTCAACAAGGAACTGGAGAACCAGCGCGCGGCGAAAGCCGTGGGCGGCAACCTGCAGGCCGAAGTGACCCTGTATGCCGAAGATTCGCTGTCGGCGGACCTGGCCAAGCTGAGCAACGAACTGCGCTTCGTGCTGATCACCTCCACCGCCAGTGTCGCGCCTCTGGCCCAGGCCCCGGCGGATGCAGTGGACACCGAAGTCAGCGGCCTCAAGCTGAAGGTGGTCAAGTCGAACTTCGTCAAGTGCGCCCGTTGCTGGCACTGCCGCGAAGACGTCGGTGTGCACCCGGAGCACCCGGAAATCTGCGGTCGTTGCGTGGACAACATCAGCGGTGCAGGCGAGGTTCGTCACTATGCCTAACGCCGCAGGCCGTTTCGGCCGTCTGGGCTGGCTGTGGTTGAGCGTGCTGGTCCTGGTCATCGACCAGGTCAGCAAGCTGCACTTCGAAAACTCCCTGACCATGTACCAGCAGATCGTGGTGATCCCGGACTACTTCAGCTGGACCCTGGCCTACAACACCGGCGCGGCCTTCAGCTTCCTGGCTGATGGCTCCGGCTGGCAGCGCTGGCTGTTCGCCCTGATCGCGATCGTGGTCAGTGCGGTGCTGGTGGTCTGGCTCAAGCGCCTGGGGCGCAACGAAACCTGGCTGGCCGTGGCCCTGGCCCTGGTCCTGGGCGGTGCCCTGGGCAACCTGTATGACCGCATCGCCCTGGGCCATGTGATCGATTTCATCCTGGTGCACTGGCAGAACCGCTGGTACTTCCCGGCCTTCAACTTCGCCGACAGCGCCATCACCGTTGGCGCGGTGATGCTGGCCCTGGATATGTTCAAGAGCAAGAAAACCGGAGAAGCGGTGCATGACTGAACAGCTATTGACTGAGCAACGCATCGGTCAGAACACGCAAGTCACTTTGCATTTCGCCTTGCGCCTGGAGAACGGCGACACCGTGGACAGCACCTTCGACAAGGCGCCGGCGACCTTCAAGGTCGGCGATGGCAACCTGTTGCCGGGGTTCGAAGCGGCGCTGTTCGGTTTCAAGGCCGGCGACAAGCGCAACCTGACCATCGAGCCGGAAAACGCTTTCGGCCAGCCCAACCCGCAGAACGTGCAGGTCATTCCGCGCTCGCAGTTCCAGGACATGGAGCTCTCGGAAGGCTTGCTGGTGATTTTCAACGACGCGGCGAATACCGAGTTGCCCGGTGTGGTCAAAACCTTCGATGACGCTCAGGTCACCGTCGACTTCAACCACCCGCTGGCTGGCAAGACCCTGACCTTCGATGTCGAGATCATCGACGTCAAAGCGCTTTAACAGCATCGCCGGCAGGCTGTCTCCTATTCTGTAGGAGCCGGCCTGCCGGCGATCCGCTGTCGACAACGATCTAACTTCTTGCGCGCAAGACACGAGGCACAGCATGCAAATCAAACTCGCCAACCCCCGTGGCTTCTGCGCCGGTGTGGACCGGGCGATCGAAATCGTCAATCGCGCCCTGGAAGTCTTCGGGCCGCCGATCTACGTCCGGCATGAAGTGGTGCACAACAAATTTGTCGTCGAAGACCTGCGCAATCGCGGTGCGATCTTCGTCGAAGAGCTGGACCAGGTGCCGGATGACGTCATCGTCATTTTCAGCGCCCACGGCGTTTCCCAGGCAGTGCGCAGCGAAGCCGCCGGTCGCGGGCTCAAGGTCTTCGATGCCACCTGTCCGCTGGTGACCAAGGTGCATATCGAAGTGGCGCGCTACAGCCGCGACGGCCGTGAATGCATCCTGATCGGCCATGCTGGCCACCCCGAGGTCGAAGGCACCATGGGCCAGTACGACGCCAGCAATGGCGGCGCCATCTACCTGGTGGAAGACGAGAAGGATGTGGCCGAGCTGCAGGTGAACAACCCCGAGCGCCTGGCGTTCGTGACCCAGACCACCTTGTCCATGGATGACACCAGCCGGGTGATCGATGCCCTGCGCTCGCGCTTCCCGGCCATTGGCGGGCCGCGCAAGGATGACATCTGCTACGCCACGCAGAATCGCCAGGATGCGGTCAAGCAACTAGCCGACGAGTGCGATGTGGTGCTGGTGGTGGGCAGCCCCAACAGTTCCAACTCCAATCGCCTGCGTGAGCTGGCCGAGCGCATGGCCACCCCGGCCTATTTGATCGACGGTGCCGAAGACCTGCAGCGCAGCTGGTTCGATGGCGTCGAGCGCATCGGCATCACCGCCGGTGCCTCGGCCCCTGAAGTGCTGGTGCGCGGAGTGATCCAGCAACTGCAGGCCTGGGGGGCTACCGGTGCCGACGAACTGGCCGGTCGCGAAGAGAACATCACCTTCTCCATGCCCAAGGAACTGCGGGTTAGATCCCTGACCTGATCAGCCGGTCGCGGCGCACAGGGCCTGCTCGGCAAGATCGCTGCGCAGGCTGACCCGCCCGCTACGTGACAGCACTACCTGATGACGGCCACGCAAGTGGTCGTTCTGACAGACATGCAGGGTTCCGGCCTGAAAGGCCCCGCTGGGCAGCAACGGGCTGCCCTGGGCGCTGAAACGCACAAAGTGCTGCACCGGGCGATTGCCCACGATCCGTACCTGCCCATTACTCCGCCTTTCGACCAGCAACGGATTCTCCGGGTCTGCCTGACCTTTGCCGCTGATATCCAGAATGATTCGCCAGCCCCGGCTCCAGTCGTCATCCAGGCCGTGGATCAGCGCGGTGTGCTGGTGCAGGATCGCCGCGGCCCGGGCACTGCGCAGGCCGCTGGCGAGCAGTTGCGCGGCATCCTGCTGGCGGTTGGCAGTCAGCAAACGGTCGAGGCCGGCGCTGGACAGTGGCAGCAGGACGGCCAGCAGGGCCAGTGTGGTCAGCAGTTCGATAAGGCTGAAGCCTTTCTCATGCATGGCATCCCTTCCTTGGGCAAAGGTGATTGCGCGCAACTGAAAAACAGCTCGCGGCGTGTACCGGGTGCCTGGCGTTATAACCGACGGCAGTGCCTGGGCTCGCCATGAATTTGCCCACAAAGGGTTTCAGTCGCTGGTTTAACGAGGCGGCGAACGCCTTTGCGGCTTCACCAGGCAAAGTATTGCCGGGTGTTCCTGGGCGGGCTTGGAGCCTGGGGTCGAGGCTAACCTCAGGAGGGCCCGTGCCGATCCTGGCCGGGGCATTCGCAAAGTGGATTGCCATGGTGGGCAGGCAGGGAGGCTGTAGATGAACAGGCCGCATGCGCAGGACGGCATGACCTTGATCGAGGTGCTGGTGGCGCTATTGATTCTTAGCGTGGGCCTGCTAGGGGCAGCAGCGGTGCAGGTCAGGGCCCTGCAATACACCGACGGGGCGCGGATGACGAGCCAGGCGAGCTTTATCGCCTATGGCATGCTTGATCGAATTCGCGCCGGTTCTCCACAGGGCCCTGTCGCGGGGCCGGATCTGGAGGAGTTCACTCGCGAAGTTGCAGATTTCGCCGGGCCCGATGCCAAGGGCAGCCTCGACGTCGGTCAGGGAATCTATCGTGTGCAGGTCTCCTGGAACGATAGTCGGGCCGCCGGCCAAGAGAGCCGACGCACCCTGCAACTGGGCAGCCGGATGGCGCCGGGCCTGAGGGCTTCACCATGAACCCTGGGCAGGGCGGTTTCTCATTGCCGGAGATGCTCCTGGCGCTAGCTTTGAGCCTGGTGCTGGTATTGGGTGTGGCCCAGGTGTTCGGCGTGGCGAAACGCACTTACCTGAGCCAGAGTGCTGCGGCCCATTTGCAGGAGGATGGGCGTTTTGTCCTGAGCAAGATGCTCCAGGAGATCCGCATGAGTGGCTTGTTTGGCTGCCTGCGAAGCATTACCGACGCCAGCCTTGATCGAAGCTTTTCCCGGTATGCGGCAACCCCTGTCCACTGGGATGCCGCGCAACAGCAACTGACCCTGATCAGCGCCGATGTTGGCGAGCAGGGCGGGGCGCCGACCTGGAGCCTGGTCAGCGATTGCCGGCAGCAGGCGCTGGTTTACTCAGGGGCCCATTCCGGCGGTGCGGGGCAGCAGGTGTGGGGGCTGCGCCGGCTGTTCTACCGCTTCAAGGATCGGCAATTGCTGCACGGCAGCGGCCTGGGTCGGCAGCAGGCGGTATTGCTGGATGGGGTCGAGGCCTTCGAGCTGAGTTTTGGCCTGGCCGATTCGCCCAGTGCCTCGACGGTTTCCAGCTATAGCCGCAACCCGAGCGATCCGGCGCGCATCCGCAGTGTGCACTTGCGCTTGACCCTGGCCGACCCCGAGGCCCGAGTACAGCCGCAGTACTTCACCCTGGTGGCGGCCTTGCGCAACAGGTTGCCCTGATGCGCGGCTTGAGGGCGGGTGCCGTTGCGCGGGAGTCCGGCATGGCCTTGTTGATCAGCCTGGTGCTGTTGTCGCTGCTTAGCATGCTCGGCCTCTCGGCGCTGCAGAACGCCACCTTGCAGGCGAAGATGGCCGCCAGCCTGCTGCAGCATCACCGTGCCTTTCAGGCTGCCGAGGCGGCGCTGCGCCTGGGCGAAGCGGCGGTGCGCCGCCATGGCAAGGGATGGGCGCCTTGTAGCGGCACTGTTCAGTGCGCGCCGCCAGCTGAATCGCCTGTGGTCGACAGCGCCGGTCTGCAGCCGGGCTCCGCCGTGACCTGGGTCGCCACCGGCAATGGCTTCTACGGGGTGCAGAACCTGGGAACCACGCAGGACGCGGTTCATCTGCCGCCCGGCACTGTTGCCAAGCTGTATCGGGTGACTGGCATTGGCCTGGCCGGCCAGGCGCGATCTGTACTGGAGACTGTCTATGCCATCTACTGAGCCGTGGCCTTTAGGGGGTGTCGGGCCATTGATGGTGCTGGTGGCGGGGCTTGCAGGGCCCGCTGCCGGGATGTCCGAGGCAGGCAGGCCGGTGGCTGAGGAACAGAGGCTGGAGGCAGTGGAGGCTGATTCCCTCTTTGAGAGCGGGAAATTGCTCGAGCCGAAGGTGTTCGGCGGTAAGATGCTCGACGCTGCGGCGCCAGGCACCGAGGGCGCTGGGGAGGTGAGTGATCCGCAGCTGCCCTCTGCACAGGGCCGCGGCAGCGAAGTGGAGCAACCAGGCGGGCGCGCTAGGCGCATCCTCTGGCGACAAATTCAGTAAGCGAGATTCTTGACCATGCGCAGATCCAACCAAGGTTTTACCCTGATCGAAATCATGATCGTGATCGCGATCATCGGTCTGGTGCTGACCTTGAGCCTTCCCAGCA
The DNA here is from genome assembly GCF_049887815.1 of Pseudomonas sp. NFXW11. Classification (NCBI taxonomy): domain Bacteria; kingdom Pseudomonadati; phylum Pseudomonadota; class Gammaproteobacteria; order Pseudomonadales; family Pseudomonadaceae; genus Pseudomonas; species Pseudomonas sp. NFXW11. The sequence goes on from NZ_JAGEKI010000010.1 coordinate 166,400, forward strand.
TCACCGAATACATGAAGAAGCCCCATCGCAGCGAGATCGCAGTATTGCTCAGTGAGCAGGCGCAGCAGCTGGAGCGGCACTTCTCCAAGACCGGGGTCTACAGCAAGGCTTCGGACCTGAGCGCCGGCAACGACTACTACAGCATCGCTGCGGTCCTGACCGATACCGGCTTCTCGCTGACCGCGACCCCCAAGGCCGACACGCTGATGGCGGGTGACAAATGCGGCAGCTTCAGTATCGATCAGGCCGGGGCCACGAGCATCAGCGGTCAGGCCGAAGGGCTGACGAGCAAGGATTGCTGGGGGCGCTGAGCCACTGTTTCGGGGCCTGACCCCAGTGTCTTACTCATGATTGGATCGGACTATGGCTAAGCAACAGCAAGTGCTAGTGGTGGGCGGCGGGGTGATCGGCCTGCTCACGGCCTTCAATCTGGCCTCCCAGGGCCAGCAGGTACGACTACTGGAGCGTTCGGAGCTGGGGCGCGAGTCGTCCTGGGCCGGCGGCGGGATTGTTTCGCCGCTCTATCCGTGGCGCTACAGCCCGGCGGTCACTGCGTTGGCGCACTGGTCCCAGGATTTTTATCCACAGCTGGCGCAAGAGTTGCTGGAGGCCACCGGGGTCGACCCTGAAGTGCACACCACCGGGCTCTACTGGCTGGACCTGGAGGATCAGGCCCAGGCCCTGGAGTGGGCGCAACGCGAAGGCCGGCCCCTGAGCGTGGTGGACATCTCGGCGGTGCACGATGGTGTGCCAGTGCTGGGGGGCGGTTATCAGCACGCCATCTATATGGCCAATGTGGCCAATGTGCGTAACCCGCGGCTGGTCAAGTCGCTCAAGGCGGCATTGCAGGCCCTGCCCGGCGTGCGGATCGACGAGCAGTGCAGCGTCAATGGCTTTATCCGTGACGGCGAGCGGGTGCTGGGGGTGCAGACCTCCCAGGGCGAGATCCGCGCCGATCAGGTGGTGCTGTGCGCCGGGGCCTGGAGTGGCGAATTGCTCGCCGGCCTGGGGCTGCAGCTTCCGGTGGAGCCGGTCAAGGGCCAGATGATCCTCTACAAATGCGCTGTCGACTTCCTCTCCTGCATGGTCCTGGCCAAGGGTCGCTACGCCATCCCACGGCGTGACGGGCACATTCTGGTGGGCAGCACCCTGGAGCATGAGGGGTTCGACAAGACGCCCACCGCCGCGGCCCTGGACAGCCTCAAGGCCTCGGCCGTAGAGCTGATTCCGGCCCTGGCCGATGCCGAGGTGGTGGGGCACTGGGCCGGGTTGCGGCCGGGTTCGCCGGAAGGCATTCCCTATATCGGGCCGGTGCCCGGGTTTGCCGGCCTGTGGCTCAATTGCGGGCATTATCGCAACGGCCTGGTACTGGCACCGGCCTCCTGCCAGCTGTTCTGCGACCTGCTGCTGGGCAATCCACCGATCATCGATCCGGCGCCTTACGCCCCGCAAGGGCGGATCTAGTCCAGGCCGAGTTTTTTCATGCGATAGCGCATCGAACGCAATGTCAGGCTCAGGCGCCGGGCCGCTGCCGTGCGGTTCCAGCGGGTCTGCTCCAGGGCTTCCAGCAGCAAGCGGCGCTCCACCTGTCTTAGGTGCAGCGCCAGATCCAACTGGGCCGAACTCGGCTGCGCCGGGTGGTCCTGAGGCGCCTGGGGCGGCAGGTGCAGGTCGGCCAGTTCGATCCAGGGGCCTTCGCCCAGGGTCTGGGCCCGTTCCAGAAGGTTCTCCAGTTCGCGCACGTTGCCGGGAAAGGCGTAGTTCTCCAGGGCTTGCAGCGCTTGTGGGTGCAGTTGCGCGACGGCTCGGCCACTGCCTTGGGCCAGGCGATGGAGAATCTGCCGGGCCAGTATCTCGATATCGCCAGGGCGTTCACGCAGGGGCGGAACCCGCAGTTCGATCACGTTCAGGCGGTAGTAGAGGTCCTGGCGAAAGCGCCCGGCGCTGACTTCTTCCTTCAGGTTTCTGTGGGTGGCACAGAGAACTCGCACATCGACCCTGCTTTCTTGCTGGTGCCCTACCGGACGCACGGCTTTCTCTTGCAGCGCTCGCAGTAATTTCACCTGCATCGCCAGGGGCAGGTCGGCGACCTCGTCGAGAAACAGCGTGCCACCGTGGGCGGCCTGGAACAGCCCGGGCCTATCGGCCAGGGCACCGCTGAAACTGCCTTTGCAGTGGCCGAAAAATTCGCTTTCCATCAGTTCGCCGGGAATCGCCCCACAGTTGACCGGTATAAAGGGTTGCTGGGCCCTGGGGCTGGACTGGTGGATCAGTCGAGCTACCCGCTCCTTGCCGCTGCCGGATTCGCCGCTGATATAGATGGCCGCGTGGCTGTTGGCCAGCTTGGCGATGTCCTGGCGCAGGCGCTGCATGGGGAGCGAATCTCCCAGCAAGCGCCGGGTAAGGTGGCTGGTCACGACGGAGGTTGCGGGCTGCTCGGGCCCGGCTGGGCGAGGCTGACTTGCACCAGGGTACAGGCTTGCGAGGCGTTATCGAGCAACAGCGACGGGAGCTGAGGTTTCACGGCAGCGGTCATTTTCATCCCTGAATGCACGGCGCCCCTTTGGCGGGCGAGAGTTCAAGTCTAGGTGTGCAGGGAGTGGGTGCAGGAGGGCAGGGGCTGGTTAATTTGTCGCCAATTGTGCGAGGCAAACCGAGGATGCAGGGCGCGCAACGCCGAGCAGGGGCGGCCCCATGCCCAGCGTTTCATGCTTATCGCTGCGCTGCTCAGCGCTGCTGGCTACCGGGGCCCTGTTCCAGGTGCGCCTGGCTGCAATACCACTGCTGAGATTGGCTCAGGGCTCGGTCTTGAGGCAGGTGCACGCCGCAGTGGGCGCAGCGCACCATGGGCGTGGTGGTCGGTTCGTTGGGGGAGCGCGGCGCCGCAGCCGGGCTTTTGAACTTGCGCCAGAACCACACCACAGCGGCAATCAGAGCGATCCAGAACAGTAGACGAAGCATGGCAATCAGGCTTTTTGAGGAAAGATGCGGCAGTTTATCCAAGCGCCCGTCGGGCGCACAGGCCTTCAAGGCTGCGGAAATGAAAAAGGGAGACTTGAAGTCTCCCTTTTTTCACTGCAGGCGCTGTCAGTCGAACACGCCGAAGGTCATGTAGCTGAACCAGGAGCGATCGCTGTTGTTGCCGGTCGCTTCGTGATTCTCTTCTTCGACGGCGTCGCCATTGGCGTCCTTGGGCTTGAGCTCCGAAGGAATGGCGTCCTTGGCATCCTGGTACTGCTTCATCACGTCTTGGTTGGCGCGGGTTTCTCCCGGCGGCAGCGGTGGACGCGATTCGATCAGGCCCAGGGTGGCCTTGCTCAGCCAGGAGCGGTTGTCGGCCTCGGCGACCTGCGGCACGAACTGGCCGTCCTTCAGGCTTGGGTGGTTCGGGTAGTTGAGCTTGAGGGTTTCCAGGCTGGTGGCGGCCAGTTCGTCCAGGTGCAGACGCTGGTAGGCCTCGGTCATCACGGCCAGGCCATCGCCAACGGATGGGGTTTCCTGGAAGTTTTCCACCACGTAGCGGCCACGGTTGGCGGCAGCGACATAGGCCTGGCGGGTCAGGTAGTAGTCGGCCACGTGAATTTCGTAGGCGGCCAGCAGGTTGCGCAGGTAGATCATGCGCTGCTTGGCATCCGGCGCGTAGCGGCTGTTGGGGAAGCGGCTGGTGAGCTGGGCGAACTCGTTGTAGGAGTCGCGGGCGGCACCCGGGTCACGCTTGGTCATGTCCAGGGGCAGGAAGCGCGCCAGCAGGCCAACGTCCTGGTCGAAGGAAGTCAGGCCCTTGAGGTAGTAGGCGTAGTCCACGTTCGGGTGCTGGGGGTGCAGGCGAATGAAGCGCTCGGCGGCGGACTTGGCGGCCTCCGGCTCGGCATTCTTGTAGTTGGCGTAGATCAGCTCCAACTGCGCCTGGTCGGCGTAGCGACCGAAGGGGTAACGCGATTCCAGGGCCTTGAGCTTGGCGGTGGCACTGGTATAGCTGTGGTTGTCCAGGTCGGTCTGCGCCTGCTGGTACAGCTCGACTTCGCTCAGGTTTTCGTCAACGACTTCCTTCGATGAGCAAGCAGCGGTCAGTGCGAGGATGGCGATCAGCAGCAGGTGTTTCACTTGCATGGCGGCTTGCGTCCCTATGACGGCCGCTGTCTTGGGCGGGGCCGTCCTGTTATGATGAGCGCCCCGTTGAAAGCCTCGGGGCAAAAGACGCCGTATTTAACCACAAGCGCGCAGCCGAAACCAAAGGCTGTGCCGACGCCCAGTCCGAGCATGTCCGATAAAATTGAACTTCGCGCAGAGGTGCCGTCCGAACTGGGCGGTCAACGCCTCGATCAAGTCGCCGCCCAACTATTCGCCGAGTATTCGCGCTCGCGCCTTTCCGCCTGGATCAAGGACGGCCGCCTGACGGTGGACGGGGCTTCCATCCGCCCGCGAGACATAGTGCATGGCGGTGCCGTTCTGCAGCTGACTGCCGAGCAGGAGGCCCAGGGTGAATGGGTGGCCCAGGATATCGAGCTGGATATCGTCTATGAAGACGACGACATCCTGGTGATCAACAAACCGGCCGGCCTGGTGGTGCACCCGGCAGCCGGGCATGCCGATGGCACCTTGCTCAACGCCTTGCTGCATCACATTCCCGATATCGTCAATGTGCCGCGGGCCGGGATCGTCCATCGCCTGGACAAGGACACCACCGGTCTGATGGTGGTGGCCAAGACCATCCTGGCGCAGACCCAGCTGGTGGCCCAGTTGCAGAGTCGCACGGTCAGCCGTATCTATGAATGCATCGTGATCGGCGTGGTGACCGCCGGTGGCAAGATCAACGCCCCTATCGGTCGCCATGGCCAGCAACGCCAGCGCATGGCGGTGATGGAAGGTGGCAAGCCTGCCGTCAGCCATTACCGGGTGTTGGAGCGCTTCCGCTCCCATACCCATGTGCGGGTCAAGCTGGAAACCGGCCGCACCCACCAGATTCGTGTGCATATGGCCCACATCAACTTCCCGTTGGTGGGTGACCCGGCCTACGGCGGTCGCTTCCGCATTCCGCCGGCCGCCAGCCCGACCATGGTCGATTCGCTGAAGACGTTCCCGCGCCAGGCGCTGCACGCGCGGTTCCTCGAGCTGGATCACCCGACCACCGGCAAGCGCATGAGCTGGGAGTCGCCGCTCCCGGACGATTTCGTCTGGTTGCTGTCGCTGCTCAAGCAGGACCGTGAGGCCTTCATCGGATGAACGACTGGCTGATTCCCGACTGGCCCGCTCCGGCCGGGGTCAAGGCCTGTGTCACCACGCGCGCCGGTGGCGTCAGCCTGGCGCCATTCGACAGCCTCAACCTGGGGGATCACGTTGATGACGATCCCCTTGCCGTCAGCGAGAATCGCCAACGCCTGACCGAGCAGTTCGGCATTGCACCGGCCTGGTTGCAGCAGGTGCACGGTGTGGCTGTGACCCACGCCGATCCGGCGCAGGTGGCTTGCGCCGATGCCAGCTGGTCGGCCACTCCGGGTATCGCCTGCGCGGTGATGACCGCCGATTGCCTGCCGGCGCTGTTCTGCAATCGAGCCGGGACCCGGGTCGCGGCGGCCCATGCCGGTTGGCGCGGGTTGGCGGCCGGGGTGCTGGAAGCCACCCTCGATCATCTTGATGTGGCGCCGTCCGAGGTGCTGGTCTGGTTAGGCCCGGCCATTGGCCCGCAGAGCTTCGAAGTGGGCGCCGAAGTGCGCGAGGCTTTCGTTGCGCAGCTGCCTGCCGCCGAGCAGGCCTTCGTTCCCAGTATCAATGCCGGGCGCTTTATGGCCGACATCTATCAGCTGGCGCGCCTGCGCCTCGCGGCCCGGGGTGTTACGGCGGTCTATGGCGGCGGTTACTGCACCGTCACCGACCCACGCTTCTTTTCCTATCGGCGCAACCCGCGCACCGGGCGTTTCGCCTCGCTGGTCTGGCTCGAGCGCTAGACTAATCTGACGTGCGTCAAGCAATCGACGCTTGAATCTCCCAGAATCGACCGCATCTAGAGAAGCATCTGGCAGGTTTCTCTATTTAGGTGTGTCCATCGCTCCGGCCTGCTCAAAAGGAAGGTGACTAATGCGTATAGACCGATTAACCAGCAAGTTACAGCTGGCCTTATCCGATTCTCAATCTCTGGCGGTCGGCCTCGATCATCCGGCCATTGAACCTGCACACTTGATGCAGGCGTTGCTGGAACAGCAGGGCGGTTCGATCAAGCCGTTGCTGATGCAAGTGGGCTTTGACGTCAACAGCCTGCGCAAGGAGCTGAGCAAAGAGCTCGACCACTTGCCGAAAATCCAGAACCCCACCGGCGACGTCAACATGTCCCAGGACTTGGCGCGCCTGCTCAACCAGGCCGATCGCCTGGCCCAGCAGAAAGGTGACCAGTTCATCTCCAGCGAGCTGGTGCTGCTGGCGGCCATGGATGAAAACAGCAAGCTTGGCAAATTGCTGCTGGGCCAGGGCGTAAGCAAGAAGGCCCTGGAAAACGCCATCAACAACCTGCGTGGCGGCGAGGCGGTCAATGATGCCAACGTCGAGGAGTCGCGCCAGGCCCTGGACAAGTACACCGTCGACCTGACCAAGCGCGCCGAAGAGGGCAAGCTCGATCCGGTGATCGGCCGTGACGACGAAATCCGCCGCACCATCCAGGTGCTGCAACGCCGCACCAAGAACAACCCGGTACTGATCGGTGAGCCTGGCGTGGGCAAGACCGCGATTGCCGAAGGCCTGGCCCAGCGCATCATCAACGGTGAAGTGCCGGACGGCCTGAAAGGCAAGCGCTTGCTGTCCCTGGATATGGGCGCGCTGATTGCCGGGGCCAAGTACCGCGGCGAGTTCGAAGAGCGCCTGAAGTCCCTGCTCAACGAGCTGTCGAAGCAGGAAGGGCAGATCATTCTGTTTATCGACGAGTTGCACACCATGGTCGGCGCCGGCAAGGGCGAAGGTTCGATGGATGCCGGCAACATGCTCAAGCCGGCCCTGGCCCGTGGCGAGCTGCACTGCGTTGGCGCTACCACGCTCAACGAGTACCGCCAATATATAGAGAAGGATGCGGCGCTGGAGCGGCGCTTCCAGAAGGTGCTGGTGGACGAGCCGAGCGAGGAAGACACCATCGCCATCCTCCGCGGCCTGAAAGAACGTTATGAAGTGCACCACAAGGTGGCGATCACCGACGGCGCGATCATTGCCGCGGCCAAGCTCAGCCATCGCTATATCACTGACCGGCAATTGCCGGACAAGGCCATCGACCTGATCGACGAGGCCGCCAGCCGCATCCGCATGGAGATCGACTCCAAGCCGGAAGTGCTGGACCGCCTGGAGCGGCGCTTGATCCAACTCAAGGTCGAATCCCAGGCGCTGAAGAAGGAAGACGACGAGGCAGCGCTCAAGCGCCTGGAGAAACTCCAGGAAGAGATTGTCCGCCTGGAACGCGAATACGCGGACCTGGAAGAAGTCTGGACCTCGGAAAAAGCCGAAGTGCAGGGTTCCGCGCAGATCCAGCAAAAGATCGAGCAGTCCCGCCAGGAGCTGGAAGCCGCTCGGCGCAAGGGCGACCTCAATCGCATGGCCGAGCTGCAGTACGGGGTGATCCCGGATCTGGAGCGCAGCCTGCAGATGGTTGACCAGCACGGCCAGAGCGAGAACCAGTTGCTGCGCAGCAAGGTCACCGAGGAAGAGATCGCCGAGGTGGTGTCGAAGTGGACTGGTATCCCGGTGTCGAAAATGCTCGAGGGCGAGCGCGACAAGCTGCTGAAGATGGAAAGCCTGCTGCATCAGCGGGTGATCGGCCAGAACGAGGCAGTGGTAGCCGTGGCCAACGCGGTACGACGCTCCCGCGCCGGCTTGTCCGACCCGAACCGGCCCAGCGGCTCGTTCATGTTCCTTGGCCCTACCGGCGTGGGCAAGACCGAGTTGTGCAAGGCCCTGGCGGAGTTCCTCTTCGATACCGAAGAAGCCATGGTGCGGATCGATATGTCCGAGTTCATGGAGAAACATTCCGTGGCTCGCCTGATCGGCGCGCCGCCGGGCTATGTCGGCTATGAGGAGGGTGGCTATCTGACCGAGGCCGTACGTCGCAAGCCGTACTCGGTGATCCTGATGGACGAAGTCGAGAAGGCCCACCCGGATGTGTTCAACATCCTGCTGCAGGTGCTGGAAGATGGCCGACTGACCGATAGCCACGGGCGTACCGTGGATTTTCGCAACACGGTGATCGTCATGACCTCCAACCTGGGCTCGGCGCAGATCCAGGAGTTGGTGGGCGATCGTGAAGCTCAGCGAGCGGCGGTGATGGATGCGGTCTCCACTCACTTCCGGCCGGAGTTCATCAACCGGGTGGATGAAGTGGTGATCTTCGAGCCGCTGGCCCGGGAGCAGATCGCCGGTATCGCGCAGATCCAGCTTGGCCGCCTGCGCAGTCGTCTGCTGGAGCGCGAGCTGAGCCTGGAGCTGAGCGACGAGGCCTTGGACAAGCTGATCGCCGTCGGTTACGACCCGGTGTATGGCGCACGGCCGCTGAAGCGGGCGATCCAGCGCTGGATCGAGAACCCGCTGGCGCAGTTGATCCTGTCTGGCAGTTTCCTGCCGGGCAGCACCATCACCGCCTCGGTGCAGGACGACGAAATCGTCTTTGCCTGAGCTCGGTAAAGGGTGTTGCTGAAGAGGCCTCGCATTGCGAGGCCTTTTTTTTCACTAGGGCGTTGAACTATAAGGAAAAGGCTTGTAAAGTGCGCCCCGCAGTCAGTCACCCCTCAGGTTTTTTCTGCTGAAGAAGAAACCGGCAATGAACTCGCAAATCATTGTCTTAAAAGCAATTTAGGGGGTTGACAGAGGTTGAAAAGATTGTAAAATGGCGCGCCTCAGAGACATGAACGTAGCGATACGGACAAGTCGAAGAGGATGAAGCAACATGTTGTAGCTTGAAGTGCTTAGTTCCGTGATAGCTCAGTCGGTAGAGCAAATGACTGTTAATCATTGGGTCCCAGGTTCGAGTCCTGGTCACGGAGCCAACTTCAAACCGGGGTATAGCGCAGTCCGGTAGCGCGCCTGCTTTGGGAGCAGGATGTCAGGAGTTCGAATCCCCTTACCCCGACCATTTTTGGGTCGTTAGCTCAGTTGGTAGAGCAGTTGGCTTTTAACCAATTGGTCGTAGGTTCGAATCCCACACGACCCACCATTTTTGAGACCAGTTCGCTGGAATCGAATCTTAAGAACAGAGGCCAAAAGCGCTGTTCGAAGAAGGCGCCTCTAGTAGGTGCCTTTTTTTTACCGGGGTATAGCGCAGTCCGGTAGCGCGCCTGCTTTGGGAGCAGGATGTCAGGAGTTCGAATCCCCTTACCCCGACCATATTCACGAAGAAGGGCACCTCTAGAGGTGCCCTTTTTCGTTTTCCCGCAAAAAAATCAAACGTGGCCGCGCCATCAGGCACGGCTGCCAAGCCGTGCCCATCCGGATCTACACCGAGCAGGGCTGAGCCCAGGCAGGGTGTTGTTCCAGCAGACGTTGTTCCAGGATCTGGATAGCCTGCTGCACCTGCGCCACACATTCACCGATCAGCTCCTGTGACTGTTCCGGGCCCAGGCAGGCATCCTCCAGCTGGCGGCAGCTTTCCACCAGCTGTTCGCCCTTCACCACCCGTGCTGCACCCTTGATGCGGTGCGCGAGTTCGGCGAGTTGCACCCTGTCCTGCCTGTGCAGCAACTGGCTGAGATTGTGTAGATCGGTGCGATTGTTGCTGAGCAGCTCGTTGAGGATGTGTTGCAGCATTGTCGCTTCGCTGCCCACCAGGGTCTGCAGGGACTCCAGGTCGAACACCCGGGGCGATCTCGCGCAGCTAATCAGTGTCGCGGGTTCGCTTTCGCGTTCCAGCTCATCGATCTGGCCCAGGTTCAGCAGGCGCTCTTCCAGTTCATCCAGGCTAATGGGCTTGATCAGGCAGTCGTTCATTCCGGCCTGTATGCAGCGTTCCACTTCTTCCGGCTGGGCGTCGGCGGTCAAGCCGATAAGAGGCATTGCTGCGTCGGCCCTGTCACGCTCTTCCTGACGAATCGCTCTGGCCAGTTCGGCGCCGTTCATCACTGGCATATGGCAGTCGGTGATGATCAGGTCGAAGTCCTGCTCGCGCCACAGGTTCAAGGCTTGCAGGCCGTTCTCCGCCTCGCAGACGTCATGCCCGAGGAAGCACAATTGCTGCTGCAAGACCTGACGGTTCACCGGGTGGTCATCCACTATCAGGATTTGCAGGCGGTACATGCGGCGCTTCTGCTCCAGCACCGGCCGGTTGCATGCGGGCATGCGTTCCAGCGTTTGCAGGCGCAGCTCGACGTCAACCCGGGTGCCCTGACCCAGGGCGCTGTTCATCGATACCTCGCCGCCCATCATTTCGCACAGGGAACGGCAGATCACCAGCCCGAGGCCGGTGCCCTCGGTGTTCTGCACATTGCGCTCGACCTGGGCAAAGGGCCGGAACAACCGCTGCTGGTCGCTGGGTGAAATGCCGATTCCCGAATCCTCAACGCTGAGTCGGACTCGCAGCAGCGAGTTTGCCAGCAGCTCACCGCAGATGGTCACCTTGACGAATCCGGCCTCGGTGAACTTGATGGCGTTGCTCACCAGGTTGGAGAGGATCTGCTTGAAGCGCATACCGTCCACCAACACCTCGCCATTGATGCTGGAGTCGATATCGAGCACCAGGTTCAGGCGTTTCTGCCGGGCCAGGCCTTCGAAGACCCGGGCGACCGACTCCACCAGCTCCCGCAGGTTGGCGCGCTTGGGCGAGAGGCTCAGGCGTCCGGACTCGATCCTGGCGATATCGAGAATGTCGCCGATCAGATCCAGCAGGCTTTTTGCCGAGCCGTAGGCGGTTTCAATGCTGGCGCGGTCGATCCGGTCGCTGTCGGCGCGTTTCAGTGCCAGTTCCAGGATGCCGATGATGGCGTTCATCGGTGTGCGTATTTCATGGCTCATGGTGGCCAGGAAGGTGGTCTTGGCCCGGCTGGCCTCATCGGCAAGATTCTTCGCTTCTTTCAGTTCCTGCATCAGGTGACGATGCTTGGTGACGTCCAGCCAGCCGCAGATCACCCCTTTGCTAACGCCGTTGACGTCCTTGAATGGCTGAATCCAGTGCTCGATCCACGTGTCCTGGCCTTGCAGTTGTACCCGGTACATCGAGCTGTTGGTTTGTCCGTCCTCCATGGCACGCAGATAGCTCTGATGCAGGTCCGGCTCGGCGGCGAAGTGTTCCCGGGGCAGTTGTTGCACGGTCTTGTTCAGGACCTGATCGGCATCCAGCCCGACGCTGTGCAGGTAACTGCGATTACACGACAGCATCTTGCCGTCGACATCGCGGATGTACAGCGCGGGCGGCATGTTTTCGGCCAAGGTCTCGATAAAGCGCAACTGATCATTGAGGGTTTTCTCCACCTTGACCCGGCGTTGCAGATGGAAACCCCAACCCAGTGCGAGCAGCAACAACAGGGAGGCCCCAGCGATGATCTCGGCGATCAGCAGTTCGTAGTCGCGCCAGGTCTCGCCGCTCATGCCCGGCGGTGAGCGCCAGTGATTGGCGATAGCGTTCAGATCATCCGCCGGCAGGCTGAGCAGGGCCTTGTCGAGAATCGACTGCAGCTCCGGATCACTGCGGCGCAAGGCGAAGCTGGCGCTGGCCTGGCGGGTGTGAATCTGGTCGGCAATGGCTAGGTGGTTCTGGAATAGGCGGACTATGTAGTAGCGCGCGGCAGGCAAGGATACCGCCGCGGCATCGGCGTCGCCGGCATAGACCATGTTCATGCTGTCCAGCGCGGCACCGGCTTCGATCACCTCGGTGTTCGGATAGAGCTCGCGAACCTGCTGCACGCTGACATGTCCGGAAGGAATCGCCAGGCGCTTGCCACTCAGCGCCTCCGCGGCAAGGGGCTGGCCGGTCTGGGTCACCAGCACCAAGGGGCTGTTGAGGAAGGGCCGGGTGAAGCGCAGGCTGTCCTGTCGTTGCGGGCTGGCGCTCATGATGGCCAGGTCCGCCTCAACTTCGTGCAGGGCTTCGATCTGTTGTGGGTAACTGCCATTGCGGGTGATCACCTGGAAGTGCAGGCCGGTACGTTGCGAAATCATTTCCAGCAACTCGGCGGTCACCCCGGAAAACACCCCGTTGGCGTCGAAGAAGGCCACGGGGGCCAGATCATCATTGATCATCAGGCGCACCACGGGATTGCGGGCTATCCAGCGCGACTCCTCGGCACTGAGCGAGACCTTTTCATCCGACGGCATAAAGCCGCTGCCCACCCAGCGCCGGCTCAGGGTGAGGAGCTTGTCCTTGCCGATGGCCTCGATGCTCTGGTCGAGAATGTGCAGCAGGCGCTGGTTGTCTTCCTTCACGGCGTAGCCGTAGCCATCTCGCGCCTGCTCGACAAAGCGTTCGAACTTGAGAAAACCGTAATAGGAGCGGTTGATCCGGAAGTAGGCGCTGAGTACATCGTCCACATAGACATCGGCATGGCCGAAGGCGGCGGCGGCGATGGCCTCGTCGTGGTCTGGGAAGACCAGCAGCCGGGCCCTTGGAAACAGCGCCTGCATCCGGGCCTGATGTTCCTTGACGATGGCCACGCGCAGGCCGGCCAGGTTGGCCGGTGAGTTGCGCATTTCAGCGTTGCGCTTGAACAGCGTTAGCCGAGCTTCGGCAAAGGGGCGAGTGAACCGCAGGTTATCGCTGTGCCCGGAGTCATAGCTGCCCAGCAACTCGATACGCCCATCCTGCAAGGCCTGGATAGCGCTTTGCCGGGTATCGAAGGGCAGTACCTTGATGCGCACCCCGAGCATCTGGCCTATCAGCGCGGTGACGTCGGCGGTGATGCCCTCGTAGTGACTGTCGTTGTAATTGACATTGAAGGGCGGTTCTTCCGTGGCCACTGCGCCGATACGCAACTCGGATTTGTGGCGCAGCCATTGCCAATCCTGCTCATCCAGGCTGAGGTCGTGATGATCGACATTGACCGTACTGTAGAGGGTATTGGGAAATTGCGCGGAGTGAGCCGCTGCGGGTGGCGCTGCCAGTGTTGCCAGGCAGATGAAGAGCCAGAAAAGTCGTGGGTGCATGATCGCTTCAGCAAATAGGGGCAAGAGGAGGTGGCCAGCGAGCGTCGATGCCCGACCGGCCGGGGCAAGTTGCGGGCGCGCCGGCCATTTGCAGTTGTTGGTTCAGGCCGCGGCCATGGGCATCAGCGGCAGCAATAGGCGATGAAGTGGCTTTCCGGCATGGGGCGTGCGAACAGGAAACCCTGGGCGATGCCGCAGCCCAGCTCCAGCAGGCGTTGCTGTTGTTCGGCGGTTTCCACCCCTTCGACTATCAATGCCATGCCCAGTGAGCGGGCCAGGGCCACGGTGTAGCGAATCACCGCGCAGCTGCGTGGCTGATGGTGCATCTTGCGCACGAAGGTGCCGTCGAGCTTGATCTGGCTGAAGGGCAGTTCGCACAGACGCTCCAGGGAGGAGTAGCCGGCGCCAAAGTCGTCCATGGCCAGGCCACAACCCATGATGCGCAGGCGCACCAGGTTTTCCAGGCTGCTGGCCGGGGCGCTGATCAGGCCGGTTTCGGTGACTTCGAAGGTGATGCTGCTGGACGGTACCTGGAACCCTGCAAGCAGTGCGGCAATGGATTCGGTCAGGGTCTGGGACGCCAGTTGCGAGGGGTGCAGGTTGAACGAAAGGTTCAGCGCCATGCCTTGTTCCGCCAGTGTGCGACGCATGCCCAGGCCCTGGTCGAACAGCTGCCAGAACAGCCTGTCCAGCAGGTCGTGGTCTTCCATGATGTAGAGAAAGTGCGAGGGCGGCAGCACCCCCAGTTGCGGGTGGTTCCAGCGCGCCAGCGCTTCGGCCCCCAGTAGCGAGTGGCTATCGAGGGCCACCTTGGGCTGGTAGTAGGGTTCGAATTCGCCATTGTCCAGGCCGCGTAGCACATCCGCGAGGGGCGGCAGTTCGGGCCGGGGCAGCAGGTCGGCCATAGGCTGGCGCAGGGTCTGATAGCGGGTCAGCAAAGTAGTCAGACGCTCCAGGTTGAAGGGTTTGCCCAGGTCTCCCAGAAAGTGCAGACCCAATTGCCTGATCATCAAGGCGGTGGCGTGGCGCAGTTCCGGATCGAGCTGGGTGCAGAGAATCACAGCATGCAGCTTGCCGCTGTGGCTGGCGTGGCGCAGAAAGGCCAGGCCATCCATGCCGGGCATCTTCAAGTCGCAGATGGCGATATCCATCTTCGTACAGTGCTCCAGCAGCGCTAGCCCGTCGACGCCGCTGACGGCTTCGTGAACCTGTCCCGGCATCACCTTCTTCAGGGCGGTGACGGTAACCAGGCGTTGCAGCGGTTCATCTTCCAGAACCAGGACGTTCAACTGTTGCATGAGCGGCTCGAGCCATGAATTGCCGGCCATCTTGCTTAAGCCTCTCAGGTAAGATCCATTAGGCACTTCCTCATGGGTTGTAGGAAATTTCCTAGTGGGCGGTCAGATCATCTGAATAGTCCCCTGGGAGTTAATAACCACTTGTAACGTAGGTTAATTGTCGGGAATCTGCGTCCCCGAACGCTGCATCTGCCTGACGGCGAGTTATTAAGGTGAAATGACAATATGCACAGCGTATTGATAGTGGATGATCATCCCGTCGTCCGATTGGCGGTCAAGGTCCTGCTGGAGAAGCACGACATCCAAGTGGTGGCCGAAACCGACAACGGGCTGGATGCCATGGAACTGGTTCGTGAACATGTACCGGATGTGGTGATTCTCGATATCGGCATTCCCAAGCTCGATGGTCTCAAGGTGCTGTCACGGATCAAGGCCCTTGGCTTGCCCACCGAAGTCCTGGTGTTGACTTCGCAATCCGTCGAAAGCTTCTGCCGGCGCTGCATCCAGCTCGGTGCCCGGGGCTTCGTCAACAAGGAAGAAGACCTGAGCAACCTGGTGGTGGCGCTGAACGCGGTGCTGGCCGGCTACACCTTTTATCCTTCGCTGGTGGCAGATGTGTCGATTCCCGTCGCCGAACAGTTATCCGAAACCGAACAGATCGGGTCCCTCACCGACCGGGAAATGATCGTGCTGCAGTACCTGGCCCAGGGGTATTCCAACAAGGCCATTGGCGAGAAGCTGTTTCTCAGCAACAAGACCGTGAGCACCTACAAGACCCGCCTTCTGCAGAAGCTGGGCCTGGGTTCGCAGGTGAGCCTGGCAGAATTCGCCAAGCGCAATGCACTGATTCCCTGAACCTCGGGCTGCCGCCATGACGCCTCCCATGGCCGTGCTCGGCAGCACCAATGGCCCACGCCACTTCACTGCTGCTGTTGCTGCGTACCTGTCGCGGGCAGGTACCACTGTGCCTGAGGCATGGGCTCGCCGCTCCGAACAGGCAAGACTCCTAGTTATCTCTTGTGTAAGGCGGATAACGGAGTAACTGCTGAATTTTCCTATTGGCGTGTAGGAAGTCTCGGAGTGATTAACGCTGCACATATTGAATAGGCTGGCCGGGAGTAAAAACACAGGGGCAGCCACTTCGATCATGACCAGACCAACCCTCTTCATTGCTTTGGCTTTTGCGCTGTTTCAGACCCAGGCGCAGGCGGCCCTGGCGCTTGGCAGTTCGCGGATCATCATCCAGGCGCCACAGACCCAGGCCGTGGTGATGGTGCATAACCGTTCCGCCCATGCACCTTATCTGGCCCAGTCCTGGGTCGAGAATGCTCAGGGGCAGAAGACCGAGGGTTTGCCTCTGGTTGCCTTGCCGCCGATCCAGCGGCTGGAATCGACGCAGAGCAATCAGTTGAAGGTGCAGGTACTGCCACGGGTGGCGGGCCTGCCCCAGGATCGTGAAACGCTGTTCTATCTCAATGTGCGGGAAATTCCCCCGCGCAGCGAAAAGAACCAGGAGGGTATCCAGATTGCCCTGCAGCGGCGGGTAAAACTCCTCTATCGGCCGGAAAGAATTCGCCCGCTGAATGTCGGCATCACCAGCCCCTGGATGTCTGCCGTCACGCTGTCACGGGAGACGGGCGGAGATTGGTGGCTGAACAATGTCACCCCCTACCATGTGACCATCATCGAGGCCTTGGGCGATGGGGCTGAGAAATCCGTTGTCGAGGGCTTCCAGGCCATGGAGCTAGCGCCTTATAGCGCGCAGCGCCTTGATGGCAAGGTGCGCTCGACGGCATGGCCGCCAAGGCTGGTGTATATCAATGACTTTGGTGGGCGTGCGCTAGTCAGTTTCAATTGCCGGGATGATTCATGCTCGGTCACCCATAACAGTGTCGGCTCATGAATCCTGCAAAGACGATCTGCCGCCGGCTTCTGCTGCTATTGATGCTTCTGCCCGGAGCAAGTGCGCTGGCGGCCAAGCCAGGTGGCCTTTTTGTCATAGTCAGTTTCGAAGTTTTCGCCCCCCCCAACTGCACAGTGACGGTTCTTCAAGGTGGTTCGATAAACTTTGCTGAAGTTAAGGTAGATGATGTCAATGGGCGTGATAACGCCAAGAAAATTCCTTATCGGGTCTCTTGTTTAAACCCTTCCAAGGTGTCCGCGCTCAAGCTCAAGTTCAGTGGCATAAGCGGTTTCAATACGGAAGTGTTGCGCACCAACATGAGCAACCTCGGGTTGCGCTTTCGGGTGGACGGAACCGCGCAACCTCTCAATAAAGAATTTCAGGTTAACTATTTTGCTCAACCCAACCTGATGGCCGTTCTGGATAAAAAGCCTGGAGCGACCTTGCAGGCTGGCGCCTTTACCGCCAGTGCCGTGCTGGTTATCACTCAGGAATAGAAGCCTCATGAGTATTTGTAAGTTGCAAACAGGTGTCGGCACAGGTAGGTCGTTACTGGCTTGTATGGTGATGCTCTTACCCATGCAGGCTGGAGCGGAGACTCCTCCTACGGGTACGCCAGACGGTGCCTGCTGGGGGTACAACGAACTAGCGGTGGAAATAAAGAATGGCGCCTTTACTTCAAATGAGAAGGGCGCCTTGTATGAAACGACCTACCAGACGGTTCCCAGTGAGTACAAGGGATGGTGTTATTCTGAAAATGGAAGGCAATATGCCAGCTACTTCAGGGCCGAGTTAAGCAAGTTGCTTGTGCGTGATGATGAAGAGTTTTTCAAGCTGACCGACGATGTCGACATGAAGATCTTCGTGACCGGCAACAGTGCGCCGGAAAGTTACATTCCCTTTACCGACAAGTTCAACTCAGGTGCAACGGCCGGGCCCTCCGGCAATGGAGTAACCTCCTTGGCCTGGGCCAATGCCGGCAACCAGGGCAAGGTCACCTTTCGCCTGCGCCGCAAGGCAACCAGTGGGGCTGTGTATCTGCCACCCTCTGCGTTGTTCTCTTTCTATCGCTACTCGCAACCCGGGCGGTGGAGTCCTCAGCCTCTCTACAACCTGTCGTTGAAGTCGCCGACCATTCTTTCCGTGCCTGCCACCTGTGATTTGAACGGTGGCGAGCAATTCTTGATGTTGAAACTGAATAAGCCGGTCGACAGCAGCAAGGTCGATGCCCACGCTGTGAATAACCTGGCCTACGGTTACTACGCAACTAGTACACTGACGCTCCGTTGCGACTCCGGTCAGCTGGACCCGGCGAAGTTGTCGGTCGGCTTGATAGGCTCTGCTCAAGGAGGGGGAAGTCACGCATTGACTACGACTAACCCAGGCATAGATCTGGTCTTCTATGCCCTTTCGGGGGATAACGTATATGTACCGCTGCAGCCCTTCAAACAGACTCCTCTAAATGGCCTGGCACATGAAGGCCAGCTGAAGATTACGGTGACGGTACAAAAAAACACCAAGCCCATAGAAACAGGTCCGCATAGTGGGTTTGGTGTTCTTACTCTTACTGAATATTGACATGGAGATAGGCCGATCAAGGCCTTGGTGCTGTTGGGCGGCATTTTAATCCATGCTCGACGAGATTCTGAGTGCTGTGGGATATCGTGCGTCTCATATTTTTAACTCTATGGCTTTCCTGCGTGTTGCAGCTTTATAAGGCAACCTGTGTACATGACTTCCCGTAAATTTCAGTATGGTCACGAAATTAATATGTGGTTGTGCTGAACCCTCGTGGCACTCCTCACTTCGCATATTGTTTGTTGTCAGGTTCGATCTTTCATTGGCGGGCTATGTGCTGGTCATGCTGGTTGCTATGTGCACTTTGTGAAAGTTAGAGGTTTAACGGGTGAAGAATTTCGGGTGCCTTGAGTTTGCTCGTTAAGACACCATGATAGTTTCCTGGGAATATTCCTACAGGCTCTTAAAGTATTTCTTATCTCAATCTTCAGGATTTGAAAATAAAATGGAGCCCAGTACTAAGCAAGGTCTCGGCGGTTATTGAGCAGGTCTAGGCAACTTGTTCTTTTGAATGGTCGGACTTTGCAGGTGCTGATAAACCCAAGAATATCTACAGGGATTTAAAGATGAATTTCAGCAAAGTGGCGGCAGCTGTAGCTGCAGTTGTACTCAGTGGTATTTCAGCGGTTGGCATGGCCGCGGACCAGGGCGGTGGCAAGGTCAGCTTCAAGGGCAATATCAACGACTCTCCCTGCTCCATTTCCAGTGGTTCCCTGGAGCAGGTGGTGGAGTTCGACTCCATTTCCAACAGTGCCCTGAAAAACGGCGGCAAGTCGGCCCTCAAGCCGTTCTCCATTAAGCTCAGTGGCTGTGATCTGGAGTCGCTGAAGAGTGCCAGCGTGACCTTTACCGGCTCGCCTTCGGCAGCCAACCCCGACCTGCTGGGTTTCCAGGGCGGTACCGCTCAGGGCGCCAGCCTGGCGATCGCCGACCGTCAGGGCGCGCTGATCAAGCTGGGCACCGCTTCGGCCCCACAGAACCTGTCCGACGGCGAGAGTGCCTTGAACTTCACCGCCTACCTGCAGGGCGACATGCTGGCGCCTGAAACCGAAGGCGGCGCAGCGACCCCAGCCACCGTGGTGGCGGGTACCTTCGATGCGGTCGCCAACTTCACCCTGGCTTATCAGTAAGCCTTCATGAGGCGCGCCCTGGGTATGCCGCTTGGCGTATCCGGGCGCACGCCGAACCCATTCGAATTTCGGGTCACTGCAACTCTTCTGAAAATGCCGCGGTTCTGGCGTTGCATGCCAGGCACCGTCGCGGCCGTTGAACAGGCTGACGGGTGTGCAACGGTCATGCGTGGCCTGCGATTGCTGCCACTGCAATGCGTGCCGGGAGCTGCTCGGCTGCAGTTGCCGGTTGCGGACGCAGGCGAAGAGGTTGTCCTGGTTGTCAGGGAAGCTAATCACGTGGGTCAACAGCGGATATGGATCTTCACGGCCTTGTGCTGCGTGGTCGGTTGGGCTGATGCAGCCCAGGAGTTCCAGTTCAATACAGACGTGCTCGATCTCAAGGATCAGCAGAATCTCGACCTTGGCCTGTTTTCCAAGGCCAACTTCATTCTGCCGGGGCAGTACAGCCTGGTCATTCAGGTGAACCGTGATGCGCTGCCGGAAATGCCCGTGCACTTCATCGCTCCCGAGGACGACCCCAAGGGCAGCCAGGCCTGTATCACCCCGGAGCTGGTGGCCGAGCTGGGCCTGAAGAAGAAGCGGCTGAACCAGCTGACCTGGTGGCATCAGGGCAACTGCCTGGATATCAGCAGCATTCCGGGCATGACGGTGCGTGGCGACCTGGGCGCCTCGGTCCTGTACCTGAACATTCCCCAGGATGCCCTCGAATACAGCGTCAGCAACTGGGACCCGCCCTCACGCTGGGATGAAGGCATTCCCGGCTTGCTGCTCGATTACCACCTCAATGCCCAGACCACGGATTATTCAGGGCCCCAGGCCGACGACAGCCAACTGACGGGCAACGGCACCGCCGGCCTCAACCTCGGCGCCTGGCGCCTGCGTGCCGACTGGCAGGGGCAGATGCACAAGACCGCCGGGCAGACCAGCCAGCGGCAATTCGCCTGGAGTCGCTATTACGCCTCGCGGGCGATTCCGACCCTGGGCGCTCATCTGAGCCTGGGGGAAAACTACCTGGATTCCGGCCTGTTCGGCAGTGTGCGCTACACCGGCGCCAGCCTGGGGACCAGCGACAACATGCTGCCGCCCAACCTGCGTGGCTATGCTCCGGAAATCAGCGGCGTGGCGCGCACCAATGCCCGGGTGCTGGTCACCCAGCAGGGGCGCATCCTGTATGACACCCAGGTGCCGGTGGGACCGTTTCGCATCCAGGACCTGAGCGATGCGGTGAACGGCAAGCTCGACGTGCGCATCGAGGAGCAGGATGGCAGCGTCCAGGAGTTCCAGCTGGATACCGCCAGCATTCCCTACCTCAGCCGCCCCGGCACGGTGCGCTACAAGTTGGCTGCCGGCCGTCCTTCGAACTGGGAATACGAGGCTGACGGCCCGGAGTTCGCCACCGGCGAATTTTCCTGGGGGGTGAGCAACGGCTGGTCGTTGTATGGCGGTGGCCTGGGCGCACGGGACTATCACTCCCAGGCCGTGGGTGTCGGCCGCGACCTGATGGTTTTCGGTGCCGTGTCGGTGGACGTTACCCAGTCCACCGCGAGCCTGGGCGAGGTTGGCGTACGCAAGGGCAAGTCCTATCGCGCCAGCTATTCGAAACGCTTCGAAGACTACGACAGCCAGGTGACCTTCGCCGGCTATCGCTTCTCCGAAGAAGACTTCATGACCCTGAACGATTTCATCGATGCCCGCCGCAGCGGCCGCTTGAACAATCAGAGCAAGGAGATGTACACCGCGACGCTGAGCAAGAACTTTCGCGACCAGAACCTCAGCCTGTACTTCAACTACAACCACCAGACCTACTGGAACAACGCCCCGAGCGATCGCTACAGCCTGTCGCTGGCCCGCTATTTCAACCTCGCTGGAGTCAACAACCTGAGCCTGTCGCTGACGGCCTATCGCAGCCAGAGTCAGGGCGCGGTCGATGAAGGCGCCTATATCTCGCTGAGTGTTCCCTGGGGCGAGCGCGGTTCGCTCAGCTACAACTCGATGCTCAATCGCGGAGGCAACAGCCACGGCCTGAGCTACTACGAGCGCCCGGATGAACGTAACAGCTACATGCTCAGCGCCGGCACCGCCCGTGAAGGCAATACCGCCAGTGCCTATCTGAGCCACGAGGGCAGCCTGGCCGATGTCAGCGCCAGCGCCAGCTATCAGGCCGGGCGCTATCGTTCCGCGGGCCTGTCGCTGCAGGGCGGTGCAACCCTGACCGCCGAGGGCGGCGCGCTGCATCGGGTTTCCTCCCTGGGCGGCACCCGTGTGCTACTCGACACCAATGGCGTGTCCGGCGTGCCGGTGCGTGGCAATGGCGCCAGCACCTTCTCCAACCGTTTCGGCAAGGCGGTAGTGGCGGACCTGAACAGTTACTACCGCAGCCAGACGAGCATCGACCTGGACCAGTTGGCCGACGATGTCGAGGCCGGTCGTTCGGTGACCCAGGCCACCCTGACCGAGGGCGCGATCGGCTATCGGCGTTTCGACATCATTTCCGGCAGCAAGGGCATGGTGCGTATCGTCCTGGCGGACGCCAGCACCCCGCCTTTCGGCAGCACGGTGCAGAACGCCCGGGGCCAGGAGACCGGAATCATCAGCGAAGACGGCCTGGTGTACCTCAGCGGCATGCGCGCTGGTGACCAGATGTCGGTGCATTGGGATGGCAAGCCCCAGTGCGATTTCACCCTGACGCAAACGCCCCCTGCCGGTGAGCAGGAAGCGCAGTTCATTTGCCGGCCGGCAGCGGCCGGCGCTACCCAACCCCCTAGCAACGAATAACCAGGAGTGGCCTCCATGCCGTTGTGCAACCTGAAGAAAAACCTGCTGATCATCGGCCTCGGCCTGGCAACCCTGGATGTGGCCCACGGGGCCATCGCGCTGGACCGTACGCGCATCGTCTTCAACGGCGGCGAAAAGTCGGTGAGTGTCAGTATCAGTAACCAGAACCCGCAGTTGCCCTATCTGGCCCAGGCCTGGCTGGAGAACGAGGACGAACAGAAAATCAACGGTCCCCTGGCCGTGCTGCCGCCAATCCAACGGCTCGAAGCCGGGGGCCGCAGCCAGGTGAAGATTCAGGGGCTGGCGCAGTTGAACCAGCTGCCTCAGGATCGCGAGTCGCTGTTCTACTTCAACCTGCGCGAGATTCCTCCGCGCAGCGACAAGGCCAACTCGCTGCAGATTGCCCTGCAAACCCGGATCAAGCTGTTCTATCGCCCGGCGGCCATCGTCAGCGGCGCCGCGCAGAATCAGACGCCCTGGCAAGAGCGGGTGACCCTGTCCCACGAGGGCGAGCGCTATGTGGCGCACAATCCCACGGCCTATTACGTGACCCTGATCGATGCCCGGGTGCGGGTGGGCGGTCCGTCGGTGGAGGGCTTCCAGCCGCTGATGCTGGCGCCCGGCGGGCGTCAGGCGCTGAGTGTCAGTGCGCGGAGCCTGGGGGCAGCGCCAGTGCTGACCTATGTGAACGACTTTGGTGGCCGGCCGCAGCTGGAGTTCCGCTGCAAGGCCGGGCAGTGCGTGGCCAGGCCGGTGGGGGAGGCGGGATGATCCGCGGCCGGCAAGGTCACCACAGGCGCCCAAAGCTGATGGGCAGTCTGCTGCTGGGGCTGTTCTGGCCGGGCCTGGCAGCGGCGAACATGAACTTCTACGGCACGCTGATCGCTGGGCCGCAATGCACGGTCAGCGACAAGGGCGCGCAGATCCGGGTCGGGTTCGGCAGCCTGCAACCGAACAGGATCGACGGTGAACAGTATCGCCAGCCGATTCCCTATCAGATCAAGTGCCCGGGGCTGCAGTCATCGAAACTGACCTGGAAGATGCGCCTGACCTTCAAGGGCACCCCGGTGGATTTCGACCAGGCCTTGCTCGGCACCAACGTTCGCGGGCTGGCCATCAGGTTGCTGCTGGACGACGTTCCGCTAGCTATCAACGAACCCCGGCAGATCAGCCTCGACAGCCTGCAGAAACCTCCTCTGTTCGAGGCCGTTCCGGTGAAGAAGGCCGGCGTGCAGTTGCCGGTCCGCGAGTTCAGCGCTTCCGGCCTGCTGTTGGTCGAGTTGTACTAGGAGCCGTCATGAATCTACCGAGCAAGGGCTTTCCAGGGGTGGGGTACCTGGTACTGGCGAGCGTTTTCGGCATTTTCGCCGCAACCGCCAGCGCGGCGGACAACGTCCTGTTCAGTGGCCTGCTGATCGATCAGACCTGCACCCTCGAACCCGGCGCCGAAACCCAGTTGCTGGACTTCGAGGAGGTCAGCGCCCAGGAGCTCTACCGTCATGGCAGAAGCCGCGCCAAGGCGATCGTTCTGAATTTGCTCGACTGTACGGCGGGGGCCAGCAGAACCCGGGTCAAGGCGGTTTTCTCCGGCCAGGAGAGCCCGGAGCTGCCGGGCTTCCTGCTGCTCAGTGGCACCAGCCCGAAGGGGCTGGTCATCGGCCTGGAGACGGACACGGCGCAGCCTCTGCCGCTGGGGGCCCTGAACAGCATCGGCCAGATCAGCGCCGATGGCCGGCAGTCGGTCAGCTTCCAGGCCTACCTCAAGGCGCTGCCCAGCGCCCTGGCCAGCCGCGGTATCGGCAGGGGGCCGCTGGACGCCTCGCTGACCTTCACCTTGAGCTACGACTGAGCGCCGCCGCAGACCGTTCAACCGGCGATGATGTTGTACGCCGGCCCATAAGGCAGCCGGGTGATGTTCTCCGCGCCCTGTTCGGTAACGATCAGGATGTCGTGCTCGCGATAGCCGCCGGCACCGGGCAAGCCCTGGGGCAGCCTGATCATGGGTTCCATGGACACCACCATGCCGGGCTCCAGCAGTGTGTCCACGTCTTCGCGAAATTCCAGCCCCGTCTCGCGCCCGTAATAGTGGTTGAGGATGCCGAACGAGTGGCCATAGCCGAAGGTGCGGTATTGCAGCAGGTCGTGCTCCAGGTAGATCTGGTTCAACTGCCGGGCGATATCGCAGCAGCGGGCTCCGGGTTTGATCAGCCGTAAGCCGGCCTCATGCACCTGGACGTTGATCTGCCACAGGCGCAGGTGGGCGTCGGGGCAATGGCCGAGAAACAGCGTGCGCTCCAGGGCGGTGTAGTAGCCGGCAAGCATCGGGAAGCAGTTGAGGCTGAGAATATCCCCCGGGCGGATCCGTCTTGAGGTCAGCGGGTTGTGCGCGCCGTCGGTGTTGATTCCCGACTGGAACCAGGTCCAGGTATCCATCAGTTCGGCGGCGGGAAAGCTCCGGGCGATCTCGCGCACCATGGCCTGGGTGGCGTGCAGCGCCACGTCGAACTCTGGCACCTGATCCTCTAGCGCCTCGATGGCGGCGGCCCCGCCAATGTCGGCGATGCGCGCGCCATGGCGGATCAGTTGCTGTTCCTCGACGGACTTGAACATGCGCATCTGCATGCAGGGCGCGGCAATATCCAGCAGGTGGGCCCGGGGGTAGAGCTCGGCCAGGGCCTGGTGGGTCGGCAGGGTCAGTTGATCGAACTCCAGGCCCAGGCGTCGGGCCTGGGGCAGGGCCTGCTTGAGCGCGACATAAAAGTTGCCGCGCTGCCAGTCGGTGTAGATCACCTGGGTGTCGCAGTGCGCCCGGCGCCAGGGCTGCCCGCCATCGATATTGGCGCTGATCAGGGTCGTGCGCTGCTGGGTTACCAAGAGCGCGTACTGGCGGCCGAAGGCGCAATGGAGGAAGTCGGCGTAGTAGTTGATGTTGTGGTAGGAGGTGAACAGCACCGCATCGATTTCCTGATGGAGCATATGCTCGCGCAATTGGCTCAGGCGCCGCGTGTATTCCTCCTGGGAGAAGGTCGAAGGGGCTTTTTCACCGTTGCGAAACTCGAGGGTCTGGGGCATCTGCATGGCATGGGTCCTTGTCTGCTGGCTACGGATGCGCGGCGCCACATTCGGGTGGGCCTCACCTGCCATTGCAACAAATCGGACTGCGCCAGGCATGCGTGGAAGCGACCCTGGGCGGGTCGTGGACGCTGCTTCCACAAACGACTCGTCCATGTAACCTGGTATTTCTTATAGGTTTTACCTGGCTGGCGCCCTGTGTGCGTGGCATTCTAGGCGCCTACTGTCACGGATCGAACAGTAAGGAAGCTGAACGGATGCAGAGCAGACTCGCAGAAATCAACACCCGCCTATTACCCGGCATCTCATTGCACGAGCCCATGGCCGGGACCATGAAGATCGCCTCGGACCTGGGGTTCGATGCCTTGGTCTACGACTACAGCCCGGTGCCCTTCGACCAGCAGGGCGAGCTGATCATTCCCAGCGCCATGGTCTGTAACACCCCCAAGGACTGGCTGGAGCTGTGGTGCGATGAGGGTTACTACCACATCGACCCGGTGCAGCAAGTGGCGCTGGAACGGACCTCGTCCTTTATCTGGTCTTACCAGGCCGAGGCGGAAACCGTCTTGCGTCAGGCCATGGGACAGCAGCACGCGCCGGTGACCAGTTACCTGCAACAGCATCAACTGGCCCACGGGATGACCGTACCCATTCACTTGCCCGGCGGCGGCTTTGCCAGCCTCACCGGGTTGCGCTCGGGAAGCACCCAGGCAGCCTTGGGTGATCTGCAGCATGTGTCGGGCCAGTTCACCTTGCTTGCCCATGCGCTGCAGGAGCACCTCTACCCGCAGCTGCGCAAGAGCCTTCGCGGTTACCCGGTGCAGTTGACCCCGCGTGAGCGCGAGTGCCTGAAATGGGCGGCAGAGGGCATGACCGCGGCGGAGATCGCCGCGCGTTTGCAGCGTTCCGTGGCCACCATCAACCTGCACCTGACCTCGGCAATGCACAAGCTGGGGGCAAAGAATCGCGTCCAGGCGGTGGTCCGGGCTGTGCACTATCGCTTGCTGGACAACTGAAGCGAGTTACAGGCGTCGTGCCGCTGCCGGATGCAGGGCTGTCGATGGATTGACCAAGGATGATTGTCATCAGGGAGTGATGCGCAATGAATACACGTAAACCGCCACAGGAAGGTCATGCCGGCTTTGGTGCCTACCAGACCTGGTATCGGGTGACTGGCGACCTGCACAACGGCATGACGCCTCTGGTTTTGCTGCATGGGGGGCCGGGTCGTGCGCATGAGGCCCTGGATGCGTTCAAGGATGTGGCCGCCAGCGGCCGGGCCATTGTCCAGTACGATCATCTGGGAGCGGCTCATGGGGCCGGCTCGGCAGGCAGTGATCCGTCGAACTGGACACTCGAGCTGTTGCTGCAAGAGCTGGACAATCTTCTGGATCACCTGCGAATCAGCGATAACTACGCGCTGCTTGGACAGTCCTGGGGCGGTGTGCTGGCTGCTGAGCATGGGGTATTGGCTCCCGCAGGCCTGCGGGCGCTGATCATCGCCAATGCGCCGGCCGACATGCCTACCTGGCAGGCAGAAACCCAATACCTGCGCGAGGCCTTGCCGGAAGAGGCGTTACAGACTCTGCGTCTGCACGAGCAGGACGGAACCTTGGGCAGCGCCGAATACAGACAGGCGTCGCAGGTCTTTTTCGAACGTCATATCTGTCGGTTGCGGCCTTGGCCGGAAGCGGTGACGCGCATGTTGGCCCAGGGGCGTTGGGTTTTTGCCAGGGGCTCAGAGGATCAGGAGGCTGAAGCGCTTCCTCTGCTGAGCAGCCTGCAGGACTGGAGCGTCGTCGAGCGGCTGCCAAGAATCAAGGTGCCAACCCTGTTGATCTCCGGCCGTCATGACCTGGCTACCCCCAAGGTGGTGATGCCCTATCTGGAGCATGTCGCCGACATCCGCTGGGCCCTGTTCGAACATTCCAGCCATATGCCGCATATCGAGGAGCGGGTGGCCTGCATAGGCACCGTGGTGAGCTTTCTCGACCTGTGCCTGTAGCTGGAATGAAGCGCCCCGCCTTGAGTGGCGGGGCGCTTCTGCAGGCGCTTAGTGCAGTTTCAGGCGTGGGTCGGTGCCACGTCCGATGCGGCTGCCGAGCATCAGCATGGCCGTGCGGAATACTCCGTACAGGGCCATCTGGTGCATGCGGTACAGGGAGATGTAGAACATCCGCGCCAGCCAGCCTTCGAGCATCACGCTGCCGGTGAGGTTGCCCATCAGGTTGCCCACCGCCGAGAAGCGCGACAGGGAGATCAGCGAGCCGTAGTCGGTGTACTTGTAGCTTGGCAGCTCCTTGCCTTCGAGGCGCAGTTTCAGCGACTTGGCCAGCAACGAGGCTTGCTGGTGCGCCGCCTGGGCCCGTGGCGGCACGTTGCGGTCGCTGCCCGGTTGCGGGCAGGCGGCGCAGTCGCCGAAGGCGAAGATGTTCTCGTCGCGGGTGGTTTGCAAGGTCGGTAATACCTGGAGCTGGTTGATGCGGTTGGTCTCCAGGCCGTCGATGTCCTTGAGGAAGCCCGGAGCGCGGATGCCTGCGGCCCAGACCTTGAGGCTGGCGGCAATGGTCTGGCCGTCGGCGGTGATCAGGCTCTGGTCGGTCACTTCGCTGACTGAGGCGTTGGTCATGACCCGCACACCGAGTTTTTCCAGGGTCTTGTGCACTGGGCCGCTGATGCGCTCGGGCAGGGCCGGCAATACCCGGGGGCCGGCTTCGATCAGGGTGATGTGCATGTTTTCCGGACGGATCCGGTCCAGGCCGTAGGCGGCCAGTTCATGGGCGGCGTTGTGCAGCTCGGCGGCCAGCTCCACGCCGGTGGCGCCGGCACCGACTATGGCCACGCTGATCTGTTCCTGGGCATCGCTCGGCCCGGCGTGGGCCCGCAGGTAGTGGTTGAGCAGCTGCTGGTGGAAGCGCTCGGCCTGCTTGCGGGTGTCGAGGAACAGGCAGTGCTGGGCCGCGCCCTGGGTGCCGAAGTCGTTGGTGGTGCTGCCCACGGCGATCACCAGGGTGTCATAGCCCAGCTCCCGCGCCGGCAGCAGTTCCGTGCCCTGTTCGTCATAGGTGGCGGCCAGCTGGATCATCTTGCGCTGCCGATCGAGTCCGCTCATACGGCCCAGCTGGAACTCGAAGTGGTTCCATTTGGCTTGGGCGACGTAGTTGAGTTCGTCTTCGTAGGAGTTCAGCGAGCCGGCGGCCACTTCGTGCAGCAGGGGTTTCCAGATATGGGTCAGGTTGGCGTCCACCAGCATCACACTGGCGGTGCCGCGCTTGCCCAGGGTCTTACCCAGGCGGGTCGCCAACTCCAGGCCGCCGGCGCCGCCGCCAACGATGACAATACGATGAGTCATGGGGATATCTCGCAAGGCTAAAAGAAATCGGTGCAGTCAACCGAGCGAGCGCAAGGCAGCTCATAGCGTCAGGTAACTGATGAAACGGCTCAACAGGCCCAGGGCGACAGTCACTACGACCACCACCACCAGGAGCATCCACGGCCGGAAGGGCCGGCGCTCGACTCGGTGCTGGGGCAGTTGCAGGTAGTCTTCGACATGGCGTTGGTCGTCGGGGTTCAGGCGGCTGCTCATAAAAGGCCTCGTAGGTAGACGTCGCAACACGAAAGAATGTTACAGCGCGATGCAATCGGGCATGAACGGAGCATAGCCGCTGCCGCGCAGGGCTCGGGGGCGAGCTTTCGGCGTGGACCAGCAGAGCGCTTTTTTACCATTGCCGGGGTGCGTTGCGCCATGCCCGCGGAAGACGGATTGACGGTGGCTACAAACTGATGCCGACGTCAAACAGGATGCTGCGCCCCAGGTTGTTGCGCAGGAACTCCGGCGCATCCGGATGGGCAAACAGTACCCGGGCGAAAGTCGGTCCCACCAGGGACAGCGAGCGCCAGCCCTGGCGCAGGTATTCGGTGGGGGGCGGGAAGTGGCTGTTGAGGTCCAGCACTTCGCGTTTCAGGGCGGCGAAGGCAATGATGTCCAGCTCGCCCAGGTGCATGCCGCGCTCCTGATAGTTGTGCGCCTTCTTACGCAGGGTCGGTCCCAGGCGCAGCAGCAGTTCGCTGGCCGGGATGCGCTTGGGCTTGGCCTCGCGGCGCACCAGCTGGCTGAGGGAAAAGGCACTGCGGCGGCGTTGCAGTTCATCGCGCCATTCATCGTTGAGCCGGCGGCCTTCATCCAGCACGAAGAACACCTCGAAACTGGCGTCGCGAAACAGCACGTCCGGCGGCTCTTGCCCGGCGGCGGTGAACTCGTCGTTGCGGTAGGGAATATTCAGCCCTTGCAGCAGGCGCTGGCAGACCCAACGCTCACGCTCCCATTTGCGGGCATTGGACAGGAACGCATTGGCTTGTTCGGCCTGGATGGTGAGCAGGCGCAAAAAATCTGAGTCATCCATATCTCCAAGCTTAGCGCTCAAATATGACCTTTAAACAGCACCGCCCTGGAAAAACCTTTGCACCCGGCTATTGACCGCCGTACTGGAGCCGGCCCGGGGGCGGTGTAGACTGTTTGCCGTTCAACCTGTCGATAAGGAGTGTGCGGTGAAGCGCTGGTCAATTCTGTTGCTGGGCCTGTTGCCCCTGTGGGCCCAGGCCCTGGAGATCGGCGAGCGCCTGGCGCCCTGGACCCTGCTGGATCAATACGACCAGGCCTACAGCCTGGACTCCCAGGCCCGCTTCCTGCTGGTGGCGCGCAGCATGGCGGCCGCCAAGCTGGTGAATGCGGCGCTCAAGGACCAGCCCCAAGGGTATTTGCAGGCGCGCCATGGGGTGTTTGTCGCGGATATCCAGCGCATGCCGGCGCTGATTGCCAAGATGTTCGCCGTACCGGCGATGCGTGATTACCCCTACCGGGTGATGCTCGACCGTGAGGGGCGGGTGGCGCCGCGTTATCCCGGTGCCGATGATCAGGTGCTGTGGCTGCAACTGCGAGACGGTCACCTGGTGTCCCGACAGGAATTCGCCAGCGCCGAGCAGTTGAGTGCGGCGCTAGAACGCCTCCAGCCATGATCAGCGCGGCGCTGCTGTCGCCGGAAACCCTGGGCATCGGCTGGTTGATCTATGCGCCGATACTGCTCTGGGCGGTGCTGCGCGCACCCTGGGTCGAGCTGTTCAGCGACAGCCGCCGCCAGCACCTGCTGTTCGGCACGGTGTTCGCGTTGTTTCTGCTGTGGCTGGTGCGGCGCGATTTCGACACCGGTGTCTCTTATCACTTTATCGGCATGACCGCAGTGACCCTGCTGCTGGATTGGCCCCTGGCAATTGTCGGTGGCCTGATCGCGCAACTGGGCCTGCTGGCCCTGGGCCGGCAGGAGTTTTCGGCAATGGGGGTCAATGGCGCCTTGCTGATCCTGCTGCCAGTGGCGGTGACCGAAACCTGTGCCTGGCTGGTGGAACGGGCGCAGCCACGCAACCCCTTCGTCTATATCTTCTGCTCCGGGTTCTTCGCCGCGGCCCTGTCGGCACTGTTGTGCCTGCTTTGTGCGCTGGGGCTGCTGTGGTTCGACGAGCGATTCGCCATGCCCGAGTGGCTGGAGGACTTTGTCGGTTACCTGTGGCTGATCATCTTCCCCGAGGCCTTTATCAACGGCATGGTGATCAGCGCCCTGGTGGTGTTCTGCCCGGAATGGCTGGAAACCTTCAACCGCACCCGCTACCTCTCGGCCCCCTGGAAAGACGACGACCCGCGCTCTTGATCCATATCAATTGCGTGGTTGTGGCTGCGCTGCATGCTCGGCAAAAATTTCAGGAGTGCGGTCATGAGTGTTTATCAGTGGGCCCGGCAGGAAGTGCGCGACAGCCTCGACAGCGCCCAGCAGGAAGGCTTTGAACCGGGGTTGAGCCTGCGCGCCCTGCTCAGTGCGGTGGTGCAGCAGAGCAAGAGCGTGCGCAGCATCGAGGACCTGGCTGACGAATTGCAGTTCCTCGCGGAAAACCTCGACGACGATCAGGACTACAGCTTCATGCGGCCCTGACCCTGGTCGCTGATGCTCAGTGAGCGCGGGGCGGCAACTCTTCGGAAAACAGATCGTCCTCGGCATCCGGGCTGACCGGAATCTTGTGTTCCTCGGCAGCCCAGGCACCCAGGTCGATCAGTTTGCAACGGTCGGAACAGAAGGGCCGGTTGGCGTTGGCCGCTTTCCATTCCACGGGGGCGCCACAGGTTGGGCATTCGACGCTCAGGGGTTGGCTCATGACTGGCCTCCTCGCAAGGTAAGGTAAAAGTGATGCAGACGCTCGACCTCGCTGCGCAACCAGGTCTGGTCGCGGTCGTTGCTCAGTACGTCGTCGGCATGGCGCAGGCGTTCCTCGCGGCTGGCCTGGGCCTTTAGAATCGCCTGCACCTGCTGCTCGCTGATCTGGTCGCGCTGCAGGGTCCGCTCGATCTGCAACTGCTGTGGCACGTCGATCACCAGAATCCGCTGGGTCATGCGCGACTGGCCGGATTCCACCAGCAGCGGCGACACCAGGATCGCGTAGGGCGACTCCGCGCGAGCCAGGTTGCTGGCAATCTCTTCGGCGATCAGCGGGTGCAGCAGGGCTTCCAGCCAGCGGCGCTGCTCGGGCACTTCGAAGATCAGCTGGCGCAGGGCGGCACGGTTCAACTGGCCGTCGGCCTGCAGCACCTGTTCGCCGAAATGTCGGGCAATTTGTTCCAGGGCCGGGCGACCGGGTTCCACCACCCAGCGTGCAGCATGATCGGCATCGATCACATGCACGCCCAGGTCGATGAAGTGCTGGGCCGCGGCGCTTTTACCGCTGCCAATGCCGCCAGTCAGGCCGAGGGTCCAGGGGGTGTGAAGGGAGCGAGTCATGGGTAACCGACAAACTGCAGATAGAAAGCGGTTATTTGACCACCCCAGAGCAAGGCAATCCAGCCGGCAAGTGCCAGAAAGGGGCCAAAAGGGATGGGCGTCGAAACCTCGGCCCGCCTCAGGCGCAGCATGATACTGCCCAGCACCGCGCCCACCAGGGACGACAGCAGCACGCTCAGCGGCAGAATCTGCCAGCCGCCCCAGGCGCCGAGCAGCGCCAGCAGCTTGAAGTCGCCATGGCCCATGCCGTCCTTGCCGGTCAGCAGCTTGAACAGCCAGAACACCGACCACAGGAACAGGTAGCCGATCACCGCGCCCCACAGGGCATCCTTGAGGCTTACCAGCAGCTCGAAGCTGTTGACGATCAGGCCCAGCCAGAGCAGTGGCAATACCAGCGTGTCGGGTAACAACTGGTGGTCGGCGTCGATCAGGCTCATGGCCAGCAAGCCCCAGCTCAGCAGTAGCAGCAGGCCGGCCGGCCAACCGAAACCGAAATGCCAGGCGACCATGGCCGAGATCAGGCCGCAGGCCAGTTCGGTCAGCGGGTAACGCAGGCTGATACTGCTACGGCAGTGGGCGCAGCGGCCGCGCAGCCACAGGTAGCTGAGCAGGGGGATGTTTTCCCAAGGGCGGATCGGTTGCTGGCAATGGGGGCAATGGGAGTGGGGCAACAGCAGGTTGTAGGGTTCGCCTTGCGCCTCGGGGGGCAGCCCCAGCACTTCGTGGGCCTGGGCTCGCCAGTCGCGCTCGAGCATCTTGGGCAGGCGCCACACCAGCACATTGAGAAAGCTGCCGACGATCAACCCCAGTACCAGGGCCAAGCTCACCCATGCCAGGGGGTAAAGGGTCAGGAATTCAGTCAGGGGCATGTTCAGATCGCTGTACCGAGTTGAAAGATGGGCAGGTACATGGCAACCACCAGGGCGCCGACAATACTGCCCAGGATCACCATGATCAAGGGCTCCATAAGGCTGCTGAGGCTGTCTACCAGGCGGTCCACCTCGGCCTCGTAATGCGCCGCGACCTTCTCCAGCAGATGATCCAGGGTGCCGGATTCCTCGCCTATGGCGGTCATCTGGATCGCCATAGTAGGGAAGACGCCGCTGTTGCGCATGGCAAAGTTCAATTGCATGCCGCTGGCCACCTGCTGGCGGATGCGTTGCAGGGCTTGTCGGAACACCTGGTTGCCGCTGGCGGCGGCCACCGATTCCAGGGCCTGCAGCAGCGGTACGCCGGCCGCGTAGGTGGTTGCCAGGGTACGGGCATAGCGCGCCACTGCCGACTTGTGCAGCAGCGGGCCGGCCAGGGGCAGGCGCAGCAGGCCGACGTCCACCGCGTCCCGCAGACGCGCCGAGCGCTTATAGACCTGGTGCATTGCGACGCCGGCCAGTACGCAACCGCCCAGAAGAAAGGCCCCCTGATGTTGGATGCAGTGCGAGAGCGCGATGACCCATTGGGTCAAGCGTGGCAAGGGCGTATCGAAACTGGCGAACAGGCTCTGGAACTGGGGAACCACCTTGAGCATCAGGATGGCGCTGACGATGAGCGCCACGCCGACCACCGCCAGGGGATAGACCATGGCCTGCTGCAGGCGCGCCTTGAGGCGCTGGCTTTTCTCCCGGTAGCAGGCGATCCGCTCCAGCAGGCTGTCCAGTGCGCCGGCCTGTTCACCGGCGTCCACCAGGTTGCAATACAGCGCATCAAAGTGGCGCGGATGCCGGCGCAGTGCCTGGGCCAGGCTAGTGCCGCCCTCGATATCGCGCTTGAGGCTGGCCAGCAGTTCACGCATCAACGGTTGTTCGAAGTGCTCGGCCATGATCTCGAAGGACTGCAGCAGCGGCACTCCAGCCTGGATCAGGGTGGCCAACTGACGGCTGAACAGGGCCAGGTCCTGGCCCTTGAGCCGCCCTGCCGAAGGGCGCCAGGGCCGTGGCTTGCGGCGAATTCGCCGCGGCGTAATGCCCTGCCTGCGCAGCTGTGCGCGGAGCAGGGCGGGGTTGGCGGCGCTGAGCTCGCCGCTGATCATCTGCCCCTGGCGGTCGGTGCCTTGCCAGCGGTAGAGGGTAGTGGTGGGGACCTTGATCCGCATGGTTCCAGTCCTTGGCTAGGGGGTGGGGCATGAGCTGCACTGGACCCGGCAGCGAGGCCGTCAGCGCCTGTTGAAGGCTAGTTGCTGAACTTGGGCACAGGCTGACCGGATTTGTCAGTTTGTGCGACTTCCTGCGCTCAAGGCCAAGCGCCATAAGCGCTGCAGGCCACGGATTGCGTGGCCTGGCCTTCTGGCACAGGGCATGCAATGGGTCTTGCGGTTCACCCATGGTTCATTCATGCCAGGAGGCAATCCATGCAACGTCAATCCGGTTTTACCCTTATCGAACTGCTGGTGGTGGTCGCCATCATCGGCATTCTCGCCATGGTGGCGATGCCGCTGTACTCCAACTATCAGGCGCGGGCCAAGGTGGTGGCGGCCCTGGCCGAGGCCTCGGCGCTCAAGATCGGGGTCGAGGACCTGCTGAACCAGGGCAGCGACCCGACCCTGGCCCTGGCCGGTGGCACCGAGCAGACGGCGAACTGCCGGATGAGTGCTGGCGGCACCGCGGCCACCGGTGAAGGCAGTATCGGCTGCACGCTGTTCAATGCCCCGGGCCTGGTATTGAACCGGACCTTGACCCTGACCCGCTCGGCGACCAGCGGCTGGAGTTGCAGCACTACAGTGGACGCCGAGCACGCGCCCAAGGGCTGTACTGTGGATGGTGCTTGAGCCAGGGCGAGAGGGGGCTATCGCCGCCGGTAAAAACTGCAACTTGCATGCAGATTCGCCGCCAGTCATGCAATTTGCATGATCCGGGTTTTTTGGCTTATTTATAAGCTATTGATTTTATTGATAATTTTTCATGATGGAAGTTGGCATAGCCCCTGCAATATCCCTGTTACCCCTGTTGCCAGGACACGGCGCAGGCTTTCCAGAAGAACAGGAGTTACTCGTATGAAGAAGTTCGCTATCGCTGCTGCAACTGCCACCGCTCTGACCCTGACCCTGGCCAATGCGGCTTTTGCACAGACCACTCAAAGCCCCCAGTCGCCCATGACAGTGGCTGCCGGTGAAGTGACCAAGGCCAAAGAGGCCACCTCCGATACCTGGATCACCACCAAAGTGAAAAGCGATCTGGTAACCGAGAAAGGCATTCCTGGCACTGATATCAAGGTAGAAACCAACAAGGGCGTAGTGTCGCTGTCGTCCACCGTCGCCATTACCGAGGCGCAGAAAGCCACCGCTGTGGCCATCACCAAGAAGATCAAGGGCGTCAAGGCGGTTTCCGCTGACGGCCTGAAAGCCGAGTAAGGCGCCGCTTCTCGCCTGGACAGGGAGAAGGCGCGGCAGACGAGCCGAGTGATACGTCTACCGCTGCTTTGCACAGTTCATGCGGAAGATCACAAGGACGTGATCATTACAGGCCCCGACACTGCTGGTGTCGGGGCCTGTTCTATGGGCGGGGGAAAATGCCGATGGCTAGTTGTTATTCGCTGTCCAGGTGCATTGGCGTGATCACCTTGCCGTCGCTTTCGGCCTGGCCCAGGTTGGCATCGATAAAGTAGACCCGGTCATCGGCCAATTGGCCCTTGTCCACCAGGAAGTCCTTGATGCTGCTGGCCCGTTCCTGGCCCAGTTGACGCAGCAGGACCTCGCTGCCGCTCCAGAACTGGATCAACCCGTCACGCAGCTTGGCGCTGCGCTCGTCGCGACCGAGCTGGCTCCACTCAGCGGGAGGCTGCTGTTTCATGCGGGTACGATAGATGCCTTCCAGCAGTGGCGCCTTCTCGCCGTCCGGCACCTGCAGCAGAGTGGCCTGGGCCGGCACCTTGTCGCCGCGACGCTGGAGGATCTTGTAGTAGTTGTACTGGTATTCGCGCTCCAGACGCTGCTCGGCGATCAGCGGGCCATCGCTGCTCTGGGCGCTGGTGCCCTCGATTTCCAGGCGCAGGGTCGGGCGTTCCTGGAGGGCCTTGGCCAAGGTGCTCAGGGCCGACTCCGATTCCTTGCTCAGCTCACTGGAGCCTGGGGCGAAGGCCACGCTGCTGAGGTCCTCCGAGCCGCCACCGGTGATCAGCCCACCGATGAACTTGAAGGGCGCTTCGGCAGCGCGCAGCACCAGGTTACGCAAGGTCTGCCAGACGATCGGCATCACGCTGAACTGCGGGTTGTTGAGGTCGCCGGAGATCGGCAGCTCGATGGAGATCTTGCCGTCGGTGTCTTTCAGCAGGGCCACCGCCAGGCGGATCGGCAGGTCCACGGCATCCGGGCTGTCGACTTTTTCCCCCAATTGCAGCTGCTCGACCACCAGTTTGTTCTCGGCCTTGAGCTGGCCCTTGGTGATCACATAGTGCAGGTCGAGGTTGAGCCGGCCCTTGCGAATCCGGTATCCGGCGAACTTGCCGGAGTAGGGGGTCAGGGTGGTCAGCTCCACGCGCTTGAAGCTGGTGGCGATGTCGAGGGCGGCCATGGGGTCGAAAGGATTGACGCTGCCCTTGATGGTTACCGGCGCATAGCGATCGACCTTGCCCTTGATGTCCACATCCGCGGGCTTGGCCAGACGGCTGTCGATGGTGCCGATATGGCCGTTGAGCTGCTGGGCGGCGGTGGCGAAGTTGGGGGTCAGGGTCAGGTCGGCGAAGTTGGCCGAGCCGTCGTTGATGGCGATTTCACCGATATGGATGCCCAGTGGCTTGCTGGCGCTGGCGGCCGGTTTGGCTGCCGGTTTTCCGCCACTGTTGGCAGGCTGGGGAATCAGCATGTCGTCGATATTGGTGGTGCGGTCATCGTTGATGATGAAGCGCGCGTAGGGCTGCATCAGGTTGATCCGGCTGATGCTCAGGCTGTCGCCGTGCTGGTAGTTCAGGCCTTCCACCACCACCTGCTTCCACTTCACGAAGTCGCGGCTCTTGAGGGTGTCGAGGGTGTGCAGTTGCTCCACCTCGGCACGCCCGGTCACGCTGAAGGTCAGCGGCTCGACCTTTTTCAGCTCCACCGCCAGGTCGCTGCCGAGCATGCCGCTGCGCAGTTCCAGGCGAATGAACGGGCTGATATAGGACTGGGCGACTCGCAGGTCGATGTCCTTGGTCTGTACCTTGAGCTTGGCGCTGATGGGGTTGAGATTGACCTCGCCATTGGCACTGACCTTGCCCTGCTTGCCCAGGCCGGTATCGAGCTTGAGGGTGAAGGGCGATTGGTTGAGGCTGTCGAAATTGTTCAGGTCCAGGTTCAGCGGGCCTACGTCCAGGGCCACTGCCGGCTTGGCTTGGCGGTCGGCCAGATGCACCTGATAGTTGCGCAGTTGCACATCCTTGAGCAGCACCAGCCAGGGCTTGCTGGGAGCGCTCGGCTCCTTGGGCGTGTCGGCGCTGGCCGGTTGTGGCTTGGGTGCGGGTTTGGCCGGTTGGCTGGCGAAGAGCTTTTGCCAGTCCAACTGGCCATCGGCTTCAAGGGCGGCCCAGGTTTCCAGTTTCTGGCTGTTGATCTTGCCGACAATCACTTGCTGCTTGGCCAGGTCCAGGCTGGTTTCGCTGATGTCCAAGCGCTCCAGGCGCGCCAGCGGCCGACCGTCGGGGGCCTTGATGGCGAATGGCGCGACACTGACGGCGGTGTTATCCAGCAACAGCTCGGTGCCTTTGGCCAGGCTGAACTTGTAGTGGGTGTTGAGGTTCACCACCCCCTCTTCCAGCACCAGAGGCACGGCATCGCGAACGTAGGGCCACCAGGCTTTCATCTTGCCGTCGGTGACTTTCAGGGTGCCCTCGGAACTCAGCGGGCTGATGCTGAAGTTACCGCTCCAGTCGATCTGTCCGCCTTCAGGGCCGGTAGCCACCAAGGTCATGTCGGCGCTGTCGTCCGGCAGGGTGCTGAGGTTCTTCAGCTCGAAATCCAGCTTGTTGTAGAGGAACTCGATGGGCTCGCTGGGGCGCAGGTCCTCGAAGTGCAGGTAGCCGCCGGCCAGCTTGATGCGTTCGATGCGCACCGGGAATGGCTTGGCGTTGGGGTCGCTGGGTGTCGGTTCGCTGGCCGGCAACTTGAACAGGCCCAGGAGGTTGAGCTGGCCTTCCTTGTTGAAGAGGATCTCGGTCTTGGGCTGGTCCAGCTCGATGTCCGCCAGGTGCAGGGCACGGGTCCACAGGCTGTCCAACTGCAGGTTGGCGTAGAGGCGTTCGAAGGCCACCTGCTCCTTGCCTGGCTCGCCGATGCTCAAGCCCCAGAGCGTCAGTTCCAGGCTGAAGGGATTGAGCTCGATGCGCTGGATATGGGCCGGGGTGGTGGCGTAGTTGGCCAGTTGCTGGTTGGCCACCCGCAAGGCGATGCCCGGCAGAATCAGGAAGCCCAGCAGACTGTAAAGGGCGAGTGCGGTCAACAAGGCGCAGAGAGCGCGAATCAATCCTTTGGTCATGCGAGGCTTCATCTATTCGAATCGAAAGTGCCTTGGAGTATGGCACGCGTTTAGGGTTCCGAAACCATCGCAGCTTTCAGGATTGTTCAGATTTATCGACCTCGATCAGAGTTGCAGTATCAGGGTTTTCAATGGCGGTTGACCGTCCCTGGAAGGGAAGTCGGCGGCGGGTGCCAGGACCTGGCAATCACGTACCGGGCGCCCGGCTTTTTCCGCGCAGCGCAGCACCTGCTCGCGCCAGTCCGGCAGCGATACCTTGGCCAGGTTGTTACAGCAAATCAGCACGCCATTGTCGGCGGTGGCCAGCAGCGCGGGCTTGAGCAGGCTCTGGTAATCGCGCAGCAGGTCGACAGTGCCGAAGGCGCTTTTGGCCCAGGCGGGCGGGTCCAGCAGCACCAGGTCGTACTGGCGTTGTTCCAGGCGTGGATAGCTGGGCAGTTTCTGGCCGCGTCGCTGGCTGATGGGCAGGCCCGCCAGTTGGCGGATCGCCGGGAAGTAGTCCGACTGCACAAACTGCATGGCCGGCAGTTGCGGGTTGAGCTGGCCGTTCTCCCGACCTACCGCCAGGTTGCCTTCGGCGAAGTC
Source organism: Pseudomonas sp. NFXW11 (assembly GCF_049887815.1). Lineage (NCBI taxonomy): Bacteria > Pseudomonadati > Pseudomonadota > Gammaproteobacteria > Pseudomonadales > Pseudomonadaceae > Pseudomonas > Pseudomonas sp. NFXW11. The sequence continues at coordinate 205,094 of NZ_JAGEKI010000010.1, forward strand.
CAGGTTGCACACCTCCCGCGCGCCGCCGGCCGCGGCACTGAGGCCCACGCCGCAGGTGTAGGCGAACAGATTGAGCACGCTTTTACCGGCGCTGTGCTGCTTGACCCAGCCGCGGGCGTTGCGCAGGTCGAGAAACAGCAGCGGGTCTTGCCCGGCATGGCGGCCGCGAACGCGATAGTTCAGGCCCCACTCCTGGCCGACCAGATCTTCCAGGGCGCGGTCTTCGGCGCGATACACCGGATCGGTACGGTCGATGCGCGAGTTGCCCTGGGAGCGATCGTTGTAGACCAGCAGGGTCTGCAGGTTCAACTGCTGGTTGATGGTTTCGTGCAGTTGCAGCAGGGCATCGTGTTCCAGGGGCTGGTGGAAACTCTGCACCAGCAACTGCGGCCCGTAACGATCGACGGTCAAGCCGCTGGCGCCTTCCTGGCTGCCATGGAACAGGCGATAGCAGTCGGTGCCTTGCTGGTGCAGCTCGGCGAGCAGGTCCTGACGGTGATCGAGGGCGGCGCGCAGCGCCTGATTCAAGGAGGACATGCGGAGGCGCCTTGGAGCAGAGGAATAAGGCGCGGCAGTTTATCAGCTTCGGCTCGTGGCCTGGGAGCCTGGTGTGTAGTGGCGAGGGAGCTTGCTCCCGCCCGGGCGCGCAGCGGCCGCAACACCTGAATCCGCGATTGGCCTGACAGGCCGCGTGCTCAGGTTTCGGGAAGGCTGCGCCTTCCAGCGCGAGCAAGCTCGCTCGCCACAGGGCTGTTCAATCTCGCTGCGGGCGACTTGCAACTGCTCTTCCGTGGCGAGGGAGCTTGCTCCCGCCCGGGCGCGCAGCGGCCGCCACACCTGAGTCCGCGATCGGCCTGACAGGCCGCGGGCTCAGGTGCCACACACAATAGGAGAGCCCTAGCGTTCGATGGCCAACGCCACACCCTGGCCGCCGCCGATGCACAGGGTCGCCAGGCCTTTCTTGGCATCGCGCTTGTGCATTTCATGCAGCAGGGTCACCAGCACTCGGCAGCCCGAGGCGCCGATGGGGTGGCCGATGGCGATGGCGCCGCCGTTGACGTTGACCTTGCTCGCATCCCACTCCAGCTCCTTGCCCACCGCCAGTGCTTGCGCAGCGAAGGCTTCGTTGGCTTCGATCAGGTCGAGCTGGTCGAGGGTCCAGCCGGCCTTGTCCAGGCAGCGGCGGGTGGCCGACACCGGGCCGATGCCCATGATCGCCGGGTCGACCCCGGCATTGGCGTAGGCGGCAATTTTTGCCAGTACCGGCAGGCCCAGGGCACGGGCCTTGCTGGCGCTCATCAACATGACGGCGGCGGCGCCATCGTTGAGTGACGAGGCGTTGCCGGCGGTGACGCTGCCGTCTTTCTTGAAGGCCGGCTTGAGCTTGCCCAGGGCTTCGGCGGTGGTGCCGGCCCGGGGCTGTTCGTCGGTGGCGAAGGCCACGGGCTCGCCCTTGCGCTGGGGAATCAGGATCGGGGTGATTTCGTCGACGAAACGCCCGGCCTCGATGGCCGCCGTGGCTTTCTGCTGCGAGGCGGCGGCGAAGGCGTCCTGGGCTTCACGGCTGATGCCGTACTTGTCCACCAGGTTCTCGGCGGTGATGCCCATGTGGTAGTCGTTGAAGGCGTCCCACAGGCCGTCGCTGATCATGGTATCGAGCATCTGGCTGTGGCCCATGCGCAGGCCGGTGCGGGCGCCGGGCAGCACATAGTTGGCCAGGCTCATGTTTTCCTGGCCGCCGGCGATCATCACCTCGGCGTCGCCGCAGCGGATGGCCTGGGCCGCCAGGTGCAGGGCCTTGAGGCCGGAGCCGCAGACCTTGTTCAGGGTCATGGCGGGCACGGCGTGGGGCAGGCCGGCCTTGATCGCGGCCTGGCGCGCGGGGTTCTGCCCGGCGCCGGCGGTGAGCACCTGGCCCATGATCACTTCGTCGACCTGGGCCGGGTCGATGCCGGTATGGGCCAGCAGTTGGCGGATCACTGCGGCGCCCAGGTCAACGGCGGGAATGTTGGCCAGGGAGCCCTGGAAACTGCCCACCGCGGTGCGGGTGGCGGCAACGATAACGACGTCTTGCATGATCGACTCCTTGTATTCAGTGGCGGGGCTTGCACGTTGTCGAGCTCGCGGAGCCCGTGCGCAGGTGCTGGAAACTTGGAAAATCATGGTTGCACACAACCCCAGAGGCCGGCCAATCGCGAACCGGCCGGTCGGGTTGTGCTTGGGCGGTCGGCTTTTTAAAGGCCCATGCGCCGTTTTGCCCGGTGTGCCGAGCTGTCGCGCACCGCCCAGCGCAGCATGGGCGCGCTGCGCTTGATGCTGGCCCGGACCAGTTGCCGTTGCAGCGGATTTTGTTCGACTCCCAGCATGGCGCTGGCCCAGTCCGGCAGCAGGTCGATGCCGGCCTGCATCATCAGGGAACCAAAAGGCTTGGCCAGGCGGCTAGGGGCGGGAGCGGCCAGCAGCAGGCGCAGTACCTCGCGGCTGCGTTCGTCGCACAGCAGTTGCGGGCGCATGGTGCGCAGGTATTCGGCCACCGCGCGCCGCGAGCGGGGGACGTCGCGGGCGCCGAGGCGCTCGGCGATCAGGGCGATTTCATCGTAGTAGCGATCCTGGTCGGCGCCTGATAGATGGGGGTTCAAGTAGCGCAGGTGGGCGGCGAGAAAACTGCTGACTTCCGCCACATGCACCCAGGTCAGCAGGTCTGGATCGCTGGCAGCGTAGGGGCGGCCATCGGGGGCCGTGCCCACTATGTGCAGGTGTATGTTGCGCACCTTGTCGATCAGCCATTCGGCATCCTGGCGCGAGCCGAAGGTGGTGCCGGAAATGAACTGCCCGGTGCGCCGCAGGCGGCCGATCATGTCCTGGCGGAAGTTCGAGTGGTCCCAGACCCCGGCCAGGGCCAGGGGGTGCAGGGCCTGCATCAGCAGGGCGCTGATGCCACCGATCAGCATGCTGCTGAAATCGCCGTGCACTTGCCAGCACACCGAGCCCGGCCCGAACAGGCCGGGGTCGCCCTTGGGGTTTTCCAGGTCGAGCTGGCCCAGAGAGAGGCCAGACAGGCTCATGACCTGGCTTTCGATACGGCTGCGAATGAATTCCATGAGGGTTCGATGTGCTTCGAAAAAGGGGCGCGGCCGGGGCCGCGCCGGTTTCAAGGGATCAGGCGCTTGGCGATCAGGCCCTCCACCACGCTGGGGTCGGCCAGAGTCGAGGTGTCGCCCAGGCTATCCAGCTCGTTGCAGGCGATCTTACGCAGGATACGCCGCATGATCTTGCCGGAGCGGGTTTTCGGCAAGGCCGGCGCCCACTGGATCAGTTCCGGTTTGGCAAAGCTGCCGATCTCGCGGCTGACCAGGGCCAGCAGTTCCTGCTTCAGCGACTCGTCGGGTTCCACGCCCTGCATCGGCGTGACAAAGGCATAGATGCCCTGGCCCTTGAGGTCGTGGGGGTAGCCCACCACCGCTGCCTCGGCGATCTGGTCGTGGAGCACCAGGGCGCTTTCCACCTCGGCGGTGCCGATGCGGTGCCCGGAAACGTTGATCACGTCGTCGATGCGTCCGGTGATCCAGTAGCTGCCGTCCTCGTCGCGGCGCGCGCCATCACCGGTGAAGTAGTAGCCGGGGTAGGGCGCGAAGTAGGTTTCGAGCATGCGTTGCGGATCGCCGTAAACGCTGCGGATCTGCGCCGGCCAACTGGACTTGATCGCCAGGATACCGCTGCCGGGGCCGTGGATTTCCTGACCCTGGTCGTCCAGCAGCACGGGTTGTACGCCAAACATCGGGGTCGAGGCGCAGCCGGGCTTGACCTGCTGGGCGCTGACCAGGGGGCTGAGCATGATGCCGCCGGTTTCGGTCTGCCACCAGGTATCGACGATTGGGCAGCGCTGCTCGCCCACCACATTGAAATACCATTCCCAGGCTTCCGGGTTGATCGGCTCGCCGACGCTGCCCAGCAGGCGCAGGCTGGCGCGCGAGGTGCGCTGCACCGGTTCGTGGCCTTCACGCATCAGGGCTCGCAGGGCGGTGGGCGCGGTGTAGAAAATATTCACCTGGTGCTTGTCCACCACCTCCCAGAAGCGCGAGGTGTTGGGGTAGTTGGGCACGCCTTCGAACATCAGGGTGGTGGCGCCGTTGGCCAGCGGGCCGTAGAGGATGTAGCTGTGGCCGGTGACCCAGCCGACGTCGGCGGTGCACCAGAAGACTTCGCCGTCGCGGTAGTCCAGCACGTACTTGAAGGTCATGGCCGCTTGCAGCAGGTAGCCGCCCGTGGTGTGCAGCACGCCCTTGGGTTTACCGGTGCTGCCGGAGGTGTAGAGGATGAACAGCGGGTCTTCGGCGTCCATGGCTTCGGGGGCGCAGTCGCTGCTGGCGGTGGTCACGGCCTGCTGGTAGTCGATATCGCGTCCCTGCACCCAGTTCACCGGGTTGCCGCTGCGCTTGACCACCACCACGCTGCCGACATCCGGGCAACTGAGCAGGGCCTTGTCGACGTTGTTCTTCAACGGGACCTGCTTGCCGCCACGCACGCCTTCGTCGGCAGTGATCACCGTGCGGCAGTCGGCGTTGAGGATGCGGTCGCGCAGGGCCTCGGGGGAGAAACCGCCGAACACCACCGAGTGGATGGCACCGATGCGGGTGCAGGCGAGCATGGCGTAGGCCACTTCGGGAATCATCGGCATGTAGATGCAGACCCGGTCGCCTTTCTTCACCCCGCGGTTTTTCAGCACGTTGGCCAGGCGACAGACCCGCTCGTGGAGCTCGCGGTAGCTGATGCGGGTCGAGTCGTTCGGGTTGTCACCTTCCCAGATGATCGCCGCCTGATCGCCGCGTTTTTCCAGATGACGATCGATGCAGTTGTAGCTCACGTTGAGCTGGCCGCCGCTGAACCAGCGGGCCTCGCCGGTGCGCATGTCGTGGCTGTGCACGCTGTCCCAGGGGCTGCTCCAGTTCAGGAAGCGCCTGGCCTGTTCGGCCCAGAATGCATTCGGTTGCTCGATGGACTGGCGGTAGAGGTGTTGGTAGTCGTCCTGACTCATTTGTGCCGCCCGGCGGACGGCATCGGCTTTGGGAAAAGTGCTGATATCGAACATGACGGTTCCTTATTCTTGTTTTGCGACAAGCCATAAGGGTGCGCACAAGTGTCAGGAAGGTTCAAGGGGCAGGGGGCGAGGCCCCGAGGGGAGCCGATGGACCGGCTCCCGGGAGGGAAAGGCTGGATCAGCCGCGGTGACGGCCGCGGAAGTAGTTGATCAGGCCTTGGGTCGAGGCATCGTCGGCCTGGGTTTCATCGCTGCCGGTCAGGCGGTTGTAGACGCCCTTGCCCAGCTCCTTGCCCAGTTCCACGCCCCATTGGTCGAAGGCGTTGATACCCCAGATCACGCTCTGCACGAATACCTTGTGCTCGTACAGCGCCACCAGGGCGCCGAGACGCCGTGGGCTGATGCGTTCCACCACCAGGGTGTTGCTCGGACGGTTGCCGGGGATCACCTTGTGCGGCGCGAGCCTTAGCACTTCGGCGTCGCTCAGGCCCTTGTCCCGCAGTTCGCTCTCGGCTTCGGCGCGGGTCTTGCCCAGCATCAGCGCCTGGCTCTGGGACAGGCAGTTGGCGTACAGCCATTGATGATGGTCGGCCACCGGGTTGAAGCTGACGATCGGCACGATGAAGTCGGCCGGGATCAGCTGGGTGCCCTGGTGCAGCAACTGGTGGTAGGCGTGCTGGCCGTTGCAACCCACGCCGCCCCAGATCACTGGGCCGGTGTCGGTGGACACCGGGGTGCCGTCCTGGCGCACGCTCTTGCCGTTGGATTCCATATCCAGCTGTTGCAGGTGCTTGGTGATGTTGCGCAGGTAATGGTCGTACGGCAGGATCGCGTGGCTCTGCGCGCCCCAGAAATTGCCGTACCACACACCCAGCAGGGCCAGCAGCACCGGCATGTTCTGCTCGAACGGCGCGCTCTGGAAATGCTGGTCCATGGTGTAGGCCCCGGACAGCAGCTCCTTGAAGTTGGACATGCCGATGGCCAGGGCGATCGGCAGGCCGATGGCGGACCACAGGGAGTAGCGCCCGCCGACCCAGTCCCACATCGGGAAGATGTTCTCTTCACGGATACCGAAGGCCACGGCCGCAGCATTGTTGCTCGACACCGCGATGAAGTGGCGATGCAGTTCAGCCTCGGAGCCGCCCTGGGCCAGGTACCAGGCGCGCGCCGCCTGGGCGTTCTTCAGGGTTTCGAGGGTATTGAAAGACTTGGAAGAAACGATGAAAAGCGTGGTTTCAGCGCGGATCTTCGCCGAAAGCTCATGGAATTCGCTGCCGTCGATATTGGCCAGGTAATGGCAGCGCACGCCTTTATGGGTGTAGGACAGCAGGGCTTCGGAGACCAGCTCCGGACCGAGGAAGGAACCGCCGATACCGATGTTGACCACGTCGGTGATGGGTTTCTCGGTGTAGCCGCGCCACAGGCCGTCATGGATGCGGCCCACCAGCTCGGTGATCTGGTTCAGTACCTTGTGCACTTCCGGCATCACGTTGACGCCGTTCACCGACAGCTTGTCGCCAACCGGGCGGCGCAGGGCGGTATGCAGGGCTGGGCGACCTTCGGAGGCGTTGACCAGCTCGCCGCTCATCATCGACTTGATGGCGTCGGCCAGGCCCACTTCCTTCGCCAGGTTGACCAGCAGGTCGCGGGTCTGGCCGGTGATCAGGTTTTTGGAGTAGTCGAGAAACAGTCCGCAGCTGCTCAGGGTGAATTGGCTGAAGCGCTGTGGATCGGCATTGAAGGCCTCGCGCATGCTGAAATCCTGCATGGCTTGGCGATGGTCTTGCAACGCTTGCCAGGCAGGCAGAGCGGTAACGTCGTGAGGAGTGCGGTAGTACGCCATCGCTGCGGTTTTCCTTTTACTTGAACTGCCTTTGGGACACTGAAAAGCCCGGAACGTCCTGCGTGGCTCCTGGGAGCCCCGTTCGTTCAGCCCTATGCTGATTCGATTAATCTGTCAGGGGCAATACAGTAACCTCAGTGTGCTGTTCTGTCTTGGCTTTGTCCGACCTGTGGCCGGTACTATTTTGTACCCGTGCGGCCAGGCAGAACGTTATGGGGCTTGAGTAAGAATAAACGAGGTTGGGCTCAGGCGAGTTGATGCGGATTCCTATGCTTGCCCGAGGGCAGCTCCATGCTGCTTATGCCAGCGCAGGGGGTGTCTGGACGTGGAGCGATGCGACTGCATCTTGAACCTCGCGGCTTGCATGCAAAAGCCCCTGTGCGGATCCTCGAACAGGGCCTGCAGTATTGGCTGCAGGCCCCGGCCGGCGGCAGTTTGCCCGAAGGTTCGAGTTCCGGCAATCAGCTGTTCAGGCTGCTGCGTCGAGGTCCAGATGCAGGTTGTCGATGAGGCGGGTGGTGCCCAGGTAGGCGGCCACCAGAATCACCAAGTCGCGGTCCTCGGCAGTGGCAGGGCGCAGGGTTCGCGCGTGGCGGATTTCCAGGTAGTCCCGACGTAGGCCGACGGCCTCGAGCTGCTGTAGATGCGTGGCCAGCAGTTGTGGATAGTCGCGATCGCCATCGCGGATGGCTTGGGCGATCTGGCTCAGGCTGCGGTACAGCACCGGGGCAATGGCACGTTGCTGCTCGCTCAGGTAGCCATTGCGCGAGGACAGGGCCAGGCCATCGGCAGCCCGCACCGTCGGCTCGCCGATGATCTGGATCGGCATGTTCAGGTCATGCACCATGGCGCGGATGACTGCCAGTTGCTGATAGTCCTTCTGGCCGAATACCGCGAGATCGGGCTGGACCATGTTGAACAGCTTGCTGACCACAGTGGCCACGCCCTCGAAGTGCCCGGGACGACTGGCGCCACATAGGCCCTCGGAGAGTTGTGGCACGCTGACCCGGGTCTGCCCGGCCATGCCCTCGGGGTACATTTCCTCGACGCTGGGGGCGAACAGCAGGTTGCAGCCGGCCTCGAGCAGCTTCTCCTGGTCGGCAGCCAGGGTGCGGGGGTATTTGTCCAGGTCTTCTCCGGCACCGAACTGCAACGGATTGACGAAGATACTGGCCACCACGAAGTCGACGCGCTGGGCGGCCTTGGCCACCAGCGCGGCGTGACCGCTGTGCAGGTTGCCCATGGTGGGCACGAAGCCGATCCGCTTGCCTTCGCTGCGGGCGCGGGCTACCGCAGCGCGCAATTCGCGTACGGTCTTGACTGTATTCATGCAGAGAACCCGTGTTCGGCGCCTGGGAAGGTAACGGCTTTGACTTCGCTGACATAGGCGCTCAGGGCGGCCTGGATGCTGTCCTTGCCGGCCATGAAGTTCTTCACGAACTTCGGCGAGCGGCCGCTGAGGGACAACCCGAGCATGTCGTGCAGCACCAGTACCTGGCCATCGGTGGCGCTGCCGGCGCCGATGCCGATCACCGGGATCTTCACCGCCTGGGTGATTTCCGCCGCCAGTTCGCTGGGCACGCATTCGAGCAGCAGCATGGCGGCGCCGGCCTGTTCCAGGGCGATGGCGTCGGCGCGCATCTGCCGGGCCTGGCTTTCGTTGCGGCCCTGGACCTTGTAGCCGCCGAGCACGTTCACGGTCTGTGGGGTCAGGCCCATGTGCACGCAAACCGGCACACCGCGTTCGTTCAGCAGGCGTACCGACTCGGCCAGCCAGGCCGCGCCTTCGATCTTGACCATGTGCGCACCGGCCTGCATCAGCTGGGCCGAGCTGCTCAGCGCCTGTTCGGCGGTGGCGTAGGACATGAAGGGCAGGTCGGCGAGGATCAGTGCCCCGCTGTTGCCGCGCTTGACCGCCGCTACGTGATAGGCCATGTCGGCGTTGCTGACCGGCAGCGTGCTGTCGTGCCCTTGCAACACCATGCCCAGGGAGTCGCCGACCAGCAGGACTTCGACACCGGCTTCGCAGCAGGTGTGGGCGAAGGTGGCGTCGTAGCAGGTCAGCATGGTGATTTTCTCACCCTTTTGCTTGAGGCCTTGCAGGGTGGTCAGAGTGATGTCTGGCATGAAAAGGGGTCCTCATTTCAGGCGCTTTGGAAACTACTGCGAGTAACGCGCGTGATTCTTCGTTATTCAGGCGCACGGTCTTTTGTCGTGCTTATACAGCCTGGTTCCAAGCGATTTGAAAGCGTTGCCGGGAATCACCCAGACGGCACCGGGCAGATCATTCTGTGCCCTGAAGCGGTGGTGTACCAGCGAGGGTCATCGCTGTTGCACAAGCGCCTTTGCCTGGCGTTTCCTGGGGGCGACGCGAACAAGCCTCACTTGAATTGCGCCCTTTAACGCCGTGATGGCGGCAACGGGACGCCTATAGTCGTGATGAGGACTCGGGAAGTCAATTAGATGTGTTACCGCCTTGTTACGCCGGGAGTGTTACCGCCGTTACTGATGCGTTTCAGCGGTCAGGCCAGGCGTTCCAGGCCGACAAATGGGCAGGCGGCGAGCAATTCTGCGAGGCTGCGACCATCGGCCAGCTGCAATTGGCCTGGGGCCAGTTCCGCCAGCGGGTAGAGGACAAAGGGCCGGGCGTGCATGTGGTAGTGCGGGACCTTGAGGCGCGGCTCGTCGATCAGCCGATCACCGAACAGCAGGATGTCCAAGTCCAGGGTGCGCGGGCCCCAGCGCTCTTTGCGCTCGCGTCCTTGCTGCTTTTCGATGGCTTGCAGGGCGTCGAGCAGCACCAGTGGTTCCAGCTCGCTGTCCAGTGCCGCCACGGCGTTGGTGAAGCGTGGCTGGCCAGGCAGCAGGGAATCGCTTTGGTAGAAGGCCGAGACGCCGTGCAGCCGGCTGGCGGGCAACTGCGCGAGGGCCTCGATGGCGCTGCGCAGTTGTTCTTCAGGAGTTGCCAGGTTGCTGCCCAGGCCGATGTAGATACGTTCCATCTATCACTCGCCCGAGAAGCTGGCGCCGCCGGCCCGCTTGCGCTTGGAGCCACCACTGCGGCGGCGTTTGCGTGGTGCGCCGCTGGCGTCTTCCTTGCCGCTCAGGTCGCGGATCATTTCCCGGCGTTCGCTGTCGTTGGCGTCCTGATAGTCGGTCCACCATTCGCCCAGGCCATCGGTCTGCTCGCCGGCGCTTTCACGCAACAGCAAGAAGTCATAGCCGGCGCGGAAGCGCGGGTTGTCCAGCAACTGGTCGGCGCGCTTGCCGCTACGCCGCGGCAGGCGTTCTTGCATGTCCCAGATCTCGCGGATCGGCATGGTGAAACGCTTGGGAATCGCGATGCGCTGGCACTGCTCGGCGATCAGCTCGTGAGCGGCTTCCTGCATGGCCGGAATCGGTGGCATGCCACGTTCCTGCAGGCGCAGCACGCGGGCTGGCAGGGCCGGCCAGAGCAGGGCGGCAAACAGGAAGGCCGGGGTCACCGGTTTGTTCTGCTTGATGCGCAGGTCGGTGTTGATCAGGGCTTCGCTGATCAGCGTATGGGTGTAGGTCGGGTTGTGCTCCAGGGCATTGGCGCTGGCCGGGAACAGGGGATCGAACAGCTGCAGGTCCACCAGCATTTCGAAGGTGTCGGCCGCATAGCCGGAGAGGAACAGTTTGAGCACTTCCTCGAACAGGCGTGCCGAAGGGATTTCCCGCAGCATGGGTGCCAGTTCGCGGATTGGTGCCGCGGTGTGCTTTTCGATGCCGAAATTCAGTTTCGCCGCAAAGCGCACGGCGCGCAGCATCCGCACCGGGTCTTCCTGGTAGCGCTGGCGCGGGTCGCCGATCAGGCGAATCAGGTTGTTGCGAATGTCATGTACGCCGTTGGCGTAGTCCAGGATGCGTTCGCTGACCGGGTCGTAGTACAGGGCATTGATGGTGAAGTCGCGGCGTTGTGCGTCTTCTTCCAGGGTGCCGTAGACGTTGTCGCGCAGGATGCGCCCGCTTTCATTGCGCGACGACTGGTTGCTGTCTTCGTCGTCTTCGCTTTGCGGGTGATTGGCGCGGAAGGTCGCGACTTCGATGATTTCGCGGCCGAAATGGATATGCACCAGCTTGAAGCGGCGTCCGATGATTCGTGCGTTACGAAATTCAGCTCGGACCTGCTCCGGCGTGGCACTGGTGGCAACGTCGAAATCCTTGGGGGTGATATTGAGCAGCATGTCGCGCACGCAGCCACCTACCAGATAGGCCTGGTAGCCGGCGTTCTGCAGGCGCTCGACGATATTCACCGCATAGCGACTGAATTGGGCGCGTTGCAGCGAATGCTGGCTGCTATTGAGCACTTCAGGCGTGCTGCGTTTGTGTTGCGTACGACGCAAGGGAGAACGGAATGACTGGAACAGCTTCTTCAGCATGGGATGCACTGTTTGAAGGAATGTTCGGCCAAAACGAAGAATGACCGCATGATGGGCCGGGATTCTAGCATTTAGTCGAAGGATGGTGTAGGAAGCTGCCGCGAGTTGTGTAGGTTCGTTCCAAGCCGCGATTTGCCTGGGCTGGCTTGAGAGCCTGAAGGGAAAACCCATACGGCGAAAACCACAAGGGGAGCCGAAGCTCCCCCAGAATAGTTGCGTGCTCTATTTTTATTATTGGTTTCGGGCTTCTTGTTTTTGTTTAACGCCCTTGTCACCTGGTTTACCCGAGATGACCCTCCCAATCGGGAGCCAAGAGCAAACGGATTGCTTTGATCGCTGAGTTGCAATGACCTTTCGATCCAACCAGTTCAGGCTCTGCCTTAGGGCAGTTTTTGTTGTTCTCGGCCTGGTTGTGGGGCACGCCCCAAATACAACGCCTCTCCAAAAGAATCAGTTAGCTGCGCCTCCGCCGTGTTGTTTTTGTTATGCGTGAGTCGATTCGTCTTATTTTTATTGTCTTGTGCATCGTTTGTTATTGTTCTTGTACCAGACATATAGCAGGTGTCGTGCCAACTTTTGCGAACCCCAATAAAACAAGGGGTTAGGCGTGGTGCGGGGTGTTTTTCAGGCGAAAAAAAACCGGGGCTTCGTTACCTTTAGCCCCGGCTTTTGTTACGTCCAATTACACAGGTAACAGTTTTTTTCACAAAGTCGAGTGTTACCCACACTCTAGTCAGCGCTGGTTCAGCTTTCGCTGGCTACCCCGCTCTTGCGCCGCGGGATCCCCAGGCGCTGGCGGCGCTCCCACAGGCATTTACGGCTGACGCCCAGCTTGCGCGCCAGTTCGGTCTCGGTCATGTGGTCCTGGTGCTCGAGAACGAAATGCTGGAAGTAGTCTTCCAGGGACAGGTCTTCGGTAGGTTCGTGGCTGGTGGGGGCGGTCTGTGGCGTGAGGCTGACGAAGTCGTCATCCTCCAGGTCGCTCAGCTCGATGTCGATGCCCAGCAGGTCGGCAGATATTTCCGGGCTTTCGCACAGAATCACCGCGCGCTCGACGGCGTTCTCCAGTTCACGCACGTTGCCTGGCCAGGAGTAATGACGAATGGCCTGCTCGGCGTCGCTGGCGAACTTCAGGTCGGAGCGACCGACTCGCGCACTCTGGCGGGCAAGGAAGGCATTGGCGATTTCATTGACGTCGGCGCCACGTTCGCGCAGGGCCGGCAGCTTCAGGGCGATCACATGCAGGCGGTAGTACAGGTCTTCGCGGAACTGGCCGATCTTCGACAGGCTCTTGAGGTCGCGGTGGGTGGCGGCGATCAGGCGCACATCGACTTTCTGCGACTGCACTGAGCCAACACGGCGAATCTCGCCTTCCTGCAGCACGCGCAGCAGGCGTGCCTGGGCCTCCAGGGGCAGTTCGCCGATTTCGTCGAGGAACAGCGTGCCACCGTCGGCTGCTTCCACCAGGCCGGCACGACCGGCACTGGCACCGGTAAAGGCGCCTTTTTCGTGGCCGAAGAGTTCGGATTCGATCAGGGTTTCCGGAATGGCCGCACAGTTCACCGAGATCATCGGTGCCTTGGCGCGCTTGGAAAGATTGTGCAGAGCCCGGGCCACCAGTTCCTTACCGGTACCCGACTCGCCCTGGATCAGAACATTTGAATCCGTGGGCGCCACCTTGCGGATCTTGCCGTACAGGTCCTGCATCGGCGCGCAGGAACCGATGATGCCGATTTCGCCGTTGCTGTTATTGGCCCCGGCCTTGTCTGCAGCCGCTCCGGCCTTGCCTGCCGGGCGTTCCACCGGGTTGCTTTCGGCACTTTGCCGATCCCGCAGGATACGTGCCACGGCCTGGAGCATCTCGTCGTGGTCGAAAGGCTTGGCGATGTAGTCCACCGCGCCCATCTTCATCGAATCCACGGCGGAGCGCAGGCTGGCGTAGCTGGTCATGATCAGCACCGGCGTGCCCTGGCCGAGCTTGATCAGCTCGGTACCCGGGGCGCCTGGCAAACGCAGGTCACTGACGATCAGGTCGAATGTGGGGATGCTGAAGCGTTCCTGGGCTTCCTGTACTGAGCCGGCTTCGCTGACCTGGTACTGGTTGCGCTCCAGCAGGCGGCGCAGTGCGGAGCGGATGATGGTTTCGTCTTCGACGATCAGAATATGCGGCATTGATTCAATTCTCTCGACGGTCTCAGTTCACAGCGGACGTCGCTTCGACATGACGCGGCAAAGTCACCCGGATACGGGTGCCGCGTTGGCTTTGTGGATCGGCCGGGCTGTCGATGGTGATTTGTCCATAATGCTCTTCAACGATGGAATAGACCAGTGCAAGGCCCAGACCTGTGCCTTCCCCTGGATCCTTGGTGGTGAAAAACGGTTCGAACAATCGGTCCATGATGCTCTTGGGAATGCCGCTGCCTTCGTCTTCCACGATCAAGTCGACCGTGTGCTCGAAAGCCTCGCTCTTGACGCGTACCGCGCTGCCGGGAGGGGAGGCGTCGCGGGCATTGGATAGCAGGTTGATCAGCACCTGGGCGAGGCGCTGCGGATCACCGTCGACCCAGTGGTCGGGGTCGCACAGGTTGAAGAACTGCACTTCGAAATTGCGTCGGTTCAGGGCCAAGAGGCCAATGGCGTCCTGGGCCACCTCGGCCAGGCACACCGCTTCGTCGTTGTGCTGATGGCTGCCGGCATGGGCAAAGCTCATCAAGGACTGGACGATACGTGACACGCGCTTGGTCTGTTCGAGGATCTGCTCGCTGATTTCCGTGAGTTCGCCGTCTTCCTCGCGTTCTTCCCGCAGGTTCTGCGCCAGGCAGGCGATGCCGGTGATCGGGTTGCCGATCTCGTGGGCCACCCCGGCTGCCAGGCGGCCGATGCTGGCCAGGCGTTCGGAATGCACCAGCTTGTCTTCCAGGGTCTGGGTTTCGGTCAAGTCCTCCACCAGCAGTACCAGGCCGCTGTTGCCCGGCGCCAGGGGTTCGTCGATCGCCGCCTTGTGCAGGTTCAGCCAGCGAGTCTGGCCATCCAGGGCCAGGTGCTGCTTGTGCAGGTGTTCGTCCGGCAGATTGATGAAGCCTTGCAACAGGTCCTTCCACGGATTGGCGATGGTGCTCAGGCGCGATCCCACCACATGCTGCGCAGGGATGCCGGTCAGTTCCTCCATGGCCTTGTTCCACATGAGGATTTCCTGGTCCTTGGCCAGGGAGCAAACCCCCATCGGCAGTTCCTGCAGGGTTTGCCGGTGGTAGCGGCGCAGGGCGTCGAGTTCGGCGGCCAGGCCGGTCAGGCGTGAGTGGTAGTCCTCCAACCGGCTTTCGATGAAGTGGATGTCCTCGGTGACGTAGTTTTCGCCGCCAGCCTTATAGGGCAGGAAGGTTTCCACCATGTCCTGGGCCACGCTGGGGCCCATCAGGCCCGAGAGGTTGGCCTCGATCCGGTCGCGCAGGCGGCGCAGGGCATAGGGCCGGCGTTCGTCGAAGGGCAGGTAGAGGTCGCGCAGGGCCTGCTCCACTTCCTTCTGCGCGGCCTTGGCCCCAAGCGGCTTGGCCAACTGGGTGGCGAATTCCTGGGGAGATGCGGCATGCAGCTCCCGGCGTTGCGGGCGGCGCACGTTGTCCACGGCACAGGCTTCGGCGGCGCTGGCTTCTTCGGAGCTGGCGTTGGTGAACAGCGAAATCAGGGTGAACATCAGCACGTTGGCCGCCAGCGAGGCGATGGCCGCCATGTGCCAGCTGGTGTCGTCGAGGACGTAGATCATGTTCAGCAGTGGGATATAGAACCCCTGCAGGTTACCGATCAGCGGCAGCAGCATGGTCACCAGCCACACCAGGATCCCTGCCAGCAGCCCGGCGATGAAGCCGCGGCGATTGGCGGTCGGCCAGTACAGCACCGAAAGCACCCCGGGCAGGAACTGCAGGGTGGCGACGAAGGCGACGATCCCCAGGTTGGCCAGGTCCTGTTCTGCCCCCAGCAGCAGGTAGAAGGCATAGCCGGCCATGATGATGGCGACGATCAGGGCGCGCCGGGTCCATTTCAGCCAGCGGTAGATATTGCCTTCGGCCGGCGGCTGATAGAGCGGCAGCACCAGGTGGTTCAGGGCCATGCCCGAGAGCGCCAGGGTGGTGACGATGATCAGGCCGCTGGCCGCCGACAGCCCCCCCACATAGGCCAGCAGCGCCAGGGCCGGGCTATTGGCGGCGATGCCGATGCCCAGGGTGAAGTATTCCGGGTTGGTGGTGGCGCCGAGCTTGAGCCCGGCCCAGAGAATCAGCGGCACCGCCAGGCTCATCAGCAGCAGGAAC
Source organism: Pseudomonas sp. NFXW11 (assembly GCF_049887815.1). NCBI lineage: Bacteria > Pseudomonadati > Pseudomonadota > Gammaproteobacteria > Pseudomonadales > Pseudomonadaceae > Pseudomonas > Pseudomonas sp. NFXW11. Next base: position 220,685 of record NZ_JAGEKI010000010.1, read on the forward strand.
AGCGGCAGCCCCCAGCTGGCGCTGACCAGGGCGCGGGGGTTGAGGTTCTCGGTAAAGGTCATGTGATACATGTGCGGCATCACGATCGCCGACGCGAAGAACACCAGCAGCAGGGTGCGCCAGGGGCCTTCCTGCAGCGGCGTATGCAGCGCGGCGAGGGCCGTCTGGTTCTGCAGCAGCCAGAGCTCCAGTTGTTGCGGGCCGTCGAACACGCCGTACAGCGCATACAGGCCGACTCCGCCGATGGCGATCAGCTTGATCACCGACTCGAAGGCAATGGCGAATACCAGGCCCTCATGTTTCTCCCGGGTGGCGATATGTCGTGAGCCGAAGAAGATGGTGAACAGGGTGATCAGCGCGCAGAAGCTCAATGCCACTCGATGTTGCACCGGCTCCAGGGTAAGGATGCCGATGGAATCGGCCACGGCCTGGATCTGCAAAGCCAGCAGCGGCAGCACGCCCACCAGCATGAAAATGGTGGTCAGGGCTCCGGCCCAGGTACTGCGGAAGCGGAAGGCGAACAGATCCGCCAGGGATGACAGCTGGTAGGTGCGGGTGATCTTGAGGATCGGATACAGCAGCACCGGCGCCAGCAGGAAGGCCCCGGAAACCCCCAGGTAGCTGGAGAGAAAGCCGTAGCCATACTGATAGGCCAGGCCCACGGTGCCGTAAAAGGCCCAGGCACTGGCATAGACACCCAGCGACAGGGTGTAGGTCAGGGGGTGGCGAATGATCGAGCGCGGGATCATGCCGCGCTCGCTGATCCAGGCCACCCCGAACAGCACCAGCAAATAGGCGGCGCTGATCAGGATCATCTGGGTCAGGCTAAAGCTCATCGGCATCTTTTTGGCTCTGCAGGATGAAGGTCACGACGATCAGAATCAGCCAGAGCAGATACGGGCGATACCAGGCGCCCGTAGCGTCGATCCACCAATCCATGATGGCGGGGGAGAACAGGTAGATCCCCACTACCAGGAGCAGGACCAAGCGATAAATGTACATCTCGGCCTCTCTTTTTTATGTGCGTGCCCGAAAACGTGCGGCGATGGTAACGGATGGGCGCCAAGCTGCAAGTGGCGTCAGTTCAATTGCGCTTCCGGCACGCTCAATGTGCGGGGAATCAGTGTGGCATCCCAGTGTGCGATGGCCCAGTTCATGATCTCTGCCACGCTGGCGCTATCGAGTGCGCTGTCCGGTTGCTGGCCCAGTGCTCGCAACGCGCGCAGCAACAGCGGCGGTGCCTGATCCTCGGTCAGGGGCGGCGAGCGGTACGACTTGCCCAGCTTGTGACCGTCCGGTTGGGTGATCAGCGGCACATGCAGGTAGCGTGGCTGGGGCAGGCCCAGCAGTTCCTGCAGGTACAGCTGGCGTGGCGTGGAGTCCAGCAGGTCGGCGCCGCGGACGATATCGCTGATGCCCTGCCAGGCATCGTCGAGCACCACTGCCAACTGATAGGCATACAGGCCATCGCGGCGACGGATCACAAAGTCCCCGACTTCGCGCCCCAGGTGCTGGCGATACTCGCCTTGCACTCGGTCGTTGAAGCGGTACTCGAGCTCCGGCACCCGTAGGCGGATCGCGGCGTCGGTCTGGGCGTGGCCGAGGTTGCGGCACAAGCCAGGATAGATGCCGTGATAGGACTCCAGTTGCTTGCGCGAGCAGGTGCAGGCATAGGCCAGCCCCTGGTTGAACAGGCGATTGAGTACCTCGGCGTAGGCGTCGTGACGATCGCTCTGGCGCACCATCTCGCCATCCCATTCGAAACCGTAGCTCTCCAGGGCCTTGAGAATCGCTGCCTGGGCACCGGGTTCTTCCCGGGGCGGGTCCAGGTCCTCCATGCGCAGCAGCCAGCGGCCGCCAACGGCGCGGGCATCGAGGTAGGAGGCGAGGGCCGCCACCAGTGAACCGAAATGCAGGTGGCCGCTGGGGGTGGGGGCGAAGCGCCCGATATAGGGAGAGCGATTGGAGGCGGTCATGGGGCGGGTGCTATGTCGTCTGGTGCCAGGGTGGCGATGGCGCCTGGGGGCGTCATCAGCAGCAGGATCAGGCCTGCCGGGAGAATATTGCAGAAACGAAAACGGAGCGTGGGTACGCTCCGTTTCGGGTACAGCCGGCGATTACTTGCCGACTTGTTTTTCCTTGATTTCCGCCAGGGTCTTGCAGTCGACGCACATGTCGGCGGTAGGGCGGGCTTCCAGGCGACGGATACCGATTTCGACGCCACAGGATTCACACCAGCCGTATTCTTCGTCTTCGATCAGTTGCAGGGTCTTGTCGATCTTCTTGATCAACTTGCGCTCACGATCACGGGCACGCAGTTCAAGGCTGAACTCTTCCTCCTGGCTGGCCCGGTCGGCCGGGTCGGGGAAGTTGGCGGCTTCGTCCTTCATGTGATCTACAGTGCGGTCGACTTCCTGCATCAAGTCCTGTTTCCACTTGTTCAGGATCTTGGTGAAGTGCTCGCGCATGGGCTTGCCCATGTACTCTTCGCCCGCAGTCTCAACATAAGGTTCAAAACCGCTGATCGATTGAATCTGTTGCTTTGCTTGGGTGGGCATGAATGGACCGCCTCTACTCTTGTAATCCATTGCGCAGGATTGCTCCATCTCCGACAACTTGCCGGCCCTGCGGCTGCAAGCGGGCGAACTTACCAGATCAAACCAGAGCGCGCTACTCCCGGTTGTCGAGCCTGGGCGCTGCACAGTCCGCATAACGGGGAAAAGTCTGATATGGCTTGTTGATCGGTCTGTTCAATCTTTGATTTTAGTCAAATCTGCGGTTTCTGTTTACGCCGGTTGGCGCAAGACTACAGACCCTTTGTGAAGGCTTGGGTTCTCCCGGGCTTTGGCGGATGGGTAGAATCAGTTCTTTGCTCCCTCGAACAATAAAGGAAGGCCAATGGCTCTGCCCTACAGTGCGCGTAGCCGCGCTATCGAACCTTTCCATGTCATGGCGCTGCTGGCCCGGGCCAATGAGTTGCAAGCCGCCGGGCATGACGTGATTCACCTGGAGATCGGCGAGCCGGACTTCACCACCGCCGAGCCGATCATCAAGGCTGGGCAGGCCGCATTGAGTGCCGGCAAGACTCGGTACACCGCCGCACGGGGCATTCCCGAGCTGCGTGGGGCGATCTCCGGTTTCTATCGGCAGCGCTATGGCCTGGATATCGACCCTGAACGAGTGATGATCACCCCGGGCGGTTCCGGCGCGTTGCTGCTGACCAGCAGCCTGCTGGTGGACCCGGGCAAGCATTGGCTGCTGGCGGACCCGGGTTACCCGTGCAACCGGCATTTCCTGAGGCTGGTGGAAGGTGCTGCGCAATTGGTGCCGGTCGGCCCCGATGTGCGCTATCAGCTGACTCCGGACCTGGTGGAGCGCTATTGGGATCAGGACAGTGTCGGGGCCTTGGTGGCCTCTCCGGCGAACCCTACTGGCACGGTGCTCAGCCGCGATGAACTGGCGGCTCTGTCCGCTGCGGTCAAGGCGCGTAACGGGCATCTGGTGGTGGACGAGATCTACCACGGCCTGACGTACGGCATCGACGCGGCCAGCGTGCTGGAAGTCGATGACAGTGCCTTTGTCCTCAACAGTTTCTCCAAATATTTCGGCATGACCGGCTGGCGCCTGGGTTGGCTCGTAGCCCCCGAAGGGGCGGTGAGCGAGCTGGAAAAACTGGCGCAGAATCTCTACATCAGCGCGCCAAGCATGGCTCAATACGCTGCCCTGGCCTGTTTCGAACCAGACACCATCAGCCTGCTGGAAGAGCGTCGCGCCGAATTCGGTCGGCGCCGGGATTTCCTGCTACCAGCCCTGCGCGAGCTGGGTTTTGGCATCGCCGTGGAGCCTGAGGGAGCGTTCTATCTGTACGCCGATATCAGCGCCTTTGGCGGTGACGCCTTCGCCTTCTGCCGGCACTTCCTGGAAACCGAGCACCTGGCCTTCACCCCTGGCCTGGATTTCGGTCGCCATCAGGCCGGCCACCATGTGCGCTTTGCCTACACCCAGAGCCTGGAGCGCTTGCAGCAAGCGGTGGAGCGTATCGCCCGCGGCCTGAAGAGCTGGCAAGGCTGATGCGCTTCGATCCGCCCCTGGAGGAAGGGCGCCTGTTGCGTCGCTACAAGCGCTTTCTGGCCGATATCGAAACCCTGGATGGCGAACTGTTGACCATTCACTGCCCCAACACCGGTTCCATGTTCAATTGCATGGTCGAGGGTGGGCAGGTCTGGTTCAGCCGCTCCAATGACCCCAAGCGCAAGTTGCCGGGCACCTGGGAAATCAGTGAAACCCCACAAGGACGGTTGGCCTGCGTTAACACTGCGCGGGCCAATGGCCTGATCGAGGAGGCACTGCGCGCCGGCTTGATTGCCGAACTGGCCGGGTTCACCGGCCTCAAGCGCGAGGTGCCTTATGGGCAGGAGAACAGTCGCATTGACTTTCGCCTGGACTACCCCGAGGGCCCGGCTTATGTCGAAGTCAAAAGCGTCACCCTGGGCTTCACCGGCTCGGCGGTGGCAGCGTTTCCCGATGCGGTGACCCAGCGCGGGGCCAAGCATTTGCGTGAGCTGGCGAACCTGGCCCGTGAGGGCGTGCGTGCGGTGCAACTGTATTGCGTCAATCTCACGGGCATCGAGGCGGTACGGCCGGCCGAGGAAATCGACCCGGGTTATGCCGCGGCCTTGCGCGAAGCACGGGCGGCCGGTGTCGAGGTGCTGGCCTATGGCGTACGGCTGAATGCGCAGGAGGTCTGTGTCGAACGGCGTCTTGAGGTGTTGTTCGACAGTCAGAGATCGACCCAGATTCCCTGAGGGTCTTCACGACAGTCGATGGCCTCGAGGAACTGGCCGGCACAAGGTCCGGCCACGCATTCGCCGCTCTCGATCAGGAACAGTGCGCCATGGGTGGCGCACTGGATCAGGCTGGCGCTGGGATCGAGGAACTGGTGCGGTTGCCACTCCAGGGCCACGCCACGGTGCGGGCAGCGATTGGCATACACATAGGCCTGGCGCTCACGGCGCACGGCAAACAACTTGATGCCCTCAAGCTGGAAACCCCGGCTACCCGCCTCGGGCAGGTCCTCGCCGGCACAAAGAAACTTCATGGCTATCCTCTTGGTTCGACGGCTCTGGATCAGGCCTGTCGGGGTTTTTCCGGCAGCCGGATGAAACATGTCGACGCTTGACGGCTAAATGCAAACAATTATCAAATGGCTGCTTCGCCCGGCATGGGGCGCTTGCTCCTTTCGATGCCTGGCCTGCCCGGCATGTCACATGGGCAGCCGCTTTGCGGGCCCCACTTCTATAAAGGAAATCCTTTTATGCGCCTGAGTACCAGCGCCATTGCCTTCTGTGCCGGATTGCTGGTGAGCCAGTGGGCCACCGCCGATGAGTTGCCGCAGCGCTGGGTCAGTGCCGGTGGGGCCTTGTCCGAATGGGTCAGTGCTTTGGGGGCCGAGTCGAAACTGGTGGGGGTCGATACTACCAGCCAGCATCCAGCGTCGCTCAAGGCCTTGCCCAGCATCGGTTATCAGCGCCAGCTGTCGGCAGAGGGCGTGCTCAGCCTGCGGCCGCAGGTGCTGGTGGGGACTGAGGAAATGGGGCCGCCGCCGGTGCTGTCGCAGATTCGCAGTGCCGGGGTCCGGGTCGAGCTGTTTTCCGCCCAGGCCGACCTGCCGACCTTGCATGGCACCTTGCAACACCTGGGGCTATTGCTGGACCGTAAAGACCAGGCAGAGCAGCTGTTCCAGGGGTATCAGCAGCAATTGGAGCAACAGCGGGCCTGGGTTGGCCAAGCGCAAAAGCAGCAGGCGGCGCCGGGTGTGCTGCTGGTGCTCGGGCATGCGGGGGGCAAGCCGTTGATTGCCGGCAAGGACACCGCTGCCGACTGGCTGTTGCAGCAGGCCGGTGGCCGCAACCTGGCGACCCACAGCGGCTACAAGCCATTTTCGGTGGAGGCCCTGGCTGGCTTGAACCCTCAGGTACTGGTGTTCTCCGATCGCAGTCTTACCGGTGATGTGGCCCGGGCTGCATTGTTCAAGGAAAACCCGGTGCTGGCGTCCACCGCGGCGGCCAAATCCGGGCGCGTGGTGGAACTGGACCCGACCCTGTTGGTGGGGGGGCTTGGGCCGCGTTTGCCCGATAGCCTGAAACACCTGGCGACAGCCTTCTATCCTCAGGCCACACCGGCCCAATGAGTCGCTTGATCAAGCCGCGAACGCTGTTTATCGGGCTGGGAGGGCTGTGTCTCCTGGCTATCTGGCTGTCCTTGGCGCTGGGGCCGGTCAGCCTGCCACTGCTGGATACCTTGCGCGCGTCGTTGCGTCTGCTCGGTCTGCCTATCGATGGCCAGGGGCTGGAGCAGGCGGAACTGATTCTTGGTCAGATCCGCTTGCCACGAACCTTACTCGGTTTGGCGGTGGGCGGAGTTCTGGCCCTGTCCGGCGTGGCCATGCAGGGCTTGTTTCGCAATCCCCTGGCCGACCCCGGGTTGGTAGGGGTTTCCAGCGGAGCGGCACTGGGCGCGGCCATCGCCATTGTGGGTGGTTCGATGTTCGGTGGCCTGCCGGAAGCCGTTGGCCCCTACTTGTTGTCGCTGTGTGCCTTTCTTGGTGGCCTGGGGGTTACCGCCCTGGTTTATCGCCTGGGGCGGCGCAATGGCCAGACCCATGTGGCGACCATGTTGCTGGCGGGTATTGCCCTGACGGCCCTGGCCAGTTCCGCGGTGGGTCTGTTTACCTATCTGGCGGACGACGCCACCTTGCGCACCTTGACCTTCTGGAACCTGGGCAGCCTCAACGGCGCCAGCTATCAGCGTCTGTGGCCGCTGCTGCTGGTGACGGCTGCGGTGGCGCTGTGGCTGCCGCGCCGGGCCAAGGACTTGAATGCCTTGCTGCTGGGGGAGTCCGAAGCCCGGCACCTGGGGGTGGATGTGGAAGGGCTCAAGCGTGAGCTGGTGTTCTGTACCGCCCTGGGAGTGGGGGCGGCGGTGGCTGCGGCGGGGATGATTGGTTTTGTCGGCCTGGTGGTGCCGCATCTGGTACGACTGCTGTCGGGGCCGGATCATCGGACCCTGCTGCCAGCCTCGATCCTGGCTGGGGCCAGCTTGCTGCTGCTGGCGGACCTGGTGGCACGCCTGGCACTGGCGCCGGCCGAGTTACCCATCGGCATTGTCACGGCTTTTATCGGTGCGCCGTTCTTTCTGTACCTGCTGCTGCGAGGACGTGCCTGATGTTGCGAGTCGAGAATCTGCATGTGCGGCGTGCGGGCAAAGAAGTCCTGGCGGGCATCGATCTGCAATTGCTGCCCGGGCAAGTATTGGGCGTGCTGGGGCCCAATGGCGCCGGCAAAAGCAGCCTGCTCGGGGCCTTGAGTGGCGAGTTGGCGGTCCATCAGGGGCGGGTGTCCCTGGATGACCAGGAGTTGGCGGGCTGGGAAGGTGCGCTGCGGGCACAACGTCTGGCGGTATTGCCGCAGTCGTCGAGCCTGGATTTTGCCTTTCGCGCTGAAGAAGTGGTGGGGCTGGGGCGTTTGCCGCACCAGAGCGGTCGGGCCCACGACGAAGCGATAGTGCACGCCGCTCTGGAGGCGGCCGACGTCGCGCATCTGTGGGGGTGCAGCTATCTGGCATTGTCTGGTGGCGAGCGGCAACGGGTACACCTGGCGCGGGTCCTGGCGCAATTGTGGCCGGGCCAGCCCGGGCACAGTCTGTTGCTGGACGAGCCCACTTCCGCCCTCGATCCGCTGCACCAGCACATTACCTTGCAGGCGGTTCGCGCATTCGCCGAGCGTGGTGTGGCGGTGTTGATCATCCTCCATGACCTGAATCTGGCGGCGCGCTACTGTGATCGGGTGCTGCTGCTCGAGGGCGGGCGCCAGCATTCGCTGGGGACGCCGGAGCAGGTGTTGCGTCCTGAGCCCCTGCAGGCGGTGTTTGGCCTGGAAGTCCTGGTGCAGCAGCATCCCGAACGCGGGCACCCCTTGATCATCGCTCGCTGATTGGACTGTGGAGATGCCCATGCGCTTTTTCGTGGTGTTGCTGAGCCTGCTGCTGGCGGCGTGTCAGAGCAAGCCGGGAGTGTTGCCGCCGCCGCTGGCACAGGATACCGGCACTATCATCGACCTGCGCAGTGGCGAGGTCTTGACCCCGTTGGCGTTGGTGCAGCGCCTGGCCCAGGCGCCACGGTTGATAGTCGGTGAACAGCATGACAATGCCGATCATCACGCCTTGCAGTTGTGGCTTCTGCGTTCGCTGGCGGTGCAGCGTCCTCAGAGCAGCCTGTTATTGGAGATGCTCAATCCGGATCAACAGCCAAGAGTCGACGGACTCAAGCGCTCGCTCACCGGGCAGCGCTTGCCGGATGGCTTGCCGAATCTGCTCGCCTGGCAGCCGGGCTGGGACTGGAGCCTCTATGGCCCATTGCTGGGGTATGCGCTGAAGCAGCCTTATCCATTGCTGGCGGCCAATCTGGATCGTCAGGAGGTGCGTGGAATCTATGCCCGGGCGCCTGAATTGTCTGGCAAGCGAAGTAACGCTGGAGTGGTGATCGAGGCCCTGTCGGAGCAAATTCGCGAATCCCATTGTGGCCTGCTGCCTGCAAGCCAACTGCCGGCCATGCTGGCGGTGCAGCAGCAAAGGGACAGGCGCATGGCCGAACGCCTGCTGGCGGCTCCCACTCCTGCGGTGTTGTTTGCCGGAGCCTTTCATGCGCGCAAGGACCTGGGCGTGCCCTTGCACCTGGCTGATCTTGAACCACATCAGGAGGCAATGGTGCTGTTGCTAGCGGAGCAGGGCCGCGAGGTGAATGCCGCTGCGGCGGACTATGTCTGGTATACCGCGGCTCAGCCGCCCCAGGATTATTGCGCGCAGTTGAAGCCGTGACGGGGGCTTTTTCACGGGCAAAAAAAGACCCGGCAAGAGCCGGGTCAAATAACCGTGATTAGCCTGATGAGGAGATAATCTGAGAGTCCGAACCACTGGTCTTCCAGGTTATCGACTGATCTCGCGACCAGTTGTGATAATCATAACGATTCTCATTTCGAAGTCAACAAGGCTTTTTCCTCGTCCCGCATATTTCGTCAAACGGCCGTTTGGATTGTGGCTTCATTCCGGGTGGTTCAGCCTCATGAGCCGGGTGACCTCCTTGTTCAGCAGGTCAATGCGTCGAGCCATGCTCTCGATCAGGCTGTGGGCGATGCGTGGGTTGCTCTGGGTCAGGCTGAGAAACTGCTCCTTGGGAATCAGCATGACGGTGCTGGGCTCGCTGGCTATGACGTTGGCGCTACGCCGTTCTCCGGTGAACACCGCCATGGCACCGAAGATCTCGTCCTTGGGTACCTCGCCGACCTGGTGACCGTCGACAAACGCCTGGGCATGGCCTTCGAGTAGCACGAATACATGGTCGGCCTCATCGCCCTGGGCAATCAGTACTTCGCCGGCATTGACCCGCTTGAAGCCATTGGCGCTGCGCAGTTCCGGCGGCTTCAGGCGCGCGACCGCATCCGCCAGCAGGGCCGTCTGGCCTATCAGGTATTGCAGCAGCAGTTCCGAGCGCTGCTCGTCGGCGTAGATATGCCGGAACACTTCGGTTCTCAGGTAGGGGATCAGCTTCAGCGGAGCATCGCAGCTCAATTGCCATTGCGGTTGTTCGATGCCGCGACGCAATCCCACCAGATCGCCTTCATGCAGGTAGAACAGTGGTCGCTCGTCCACGCTGGCCTGGATCACGCCGCTGTCGAGCAGGAACAGTTGGTTGCCGGGCAGGACGGGCGACAGGTCCGTCGTGGCGTCCAGCTCCAGCGTGCTGGCGTGGGGCGAAAGGCCTGCCAGTAACTGAGACGGAATGCTTTGCAGTCGATCGATCAAGGCATCGGCGTAGGCCGGCTGCTCTCCCATGAGGTACATAAGCGTCTGCCAATCAGTTTTTTTGCCGAGAGGAAATAGCGTCCAGCTGTTTGTTCAGGGCCTCTTTGCGTTCGGCGGGAAGGTCGTTCCAGTGCATGTCCATCAGCGCGCCCTCGATGGCATAGAGCAGGACCTTCGAGGCACGAAAACCTCGGGTGCGCACTGCCCGGTACGCATCCACCGCACCCAGGCGCCGCAGGTCGGAGGCGCTGTGGATGCCCACTGCATGCAGCCACTGTGCAGAGGTCTTGCCAAGGTTCTTAAGGTGTTGCAGTTCATCATTCATCTAGCCTCCTGGCGATGGCCGAATGGTGAGTGGGCAGCCTCAAAGGAGTGTAGCGCTCAGTAGAAAACGCGCTGTTCGTTGGTCGGGTTTGGCGCAAATGATTCTAAGGCCCGGGAATCCGGGTCTGGCGGGAAGTGGCTGAGAGGAGAGGGGGTAGCCGGCATCCGGCGCGTTGGAGCGCCGGATGTAGAGGGGTGTTCAGCGAGTGTTGTAACGCAGGCGGGTGCCGAAGTTGACGGACATCAGGATTTCGTCGGCAGTCAATTCGACAGGAAAGTAAGCGCCGGAGATCTGCGCATGGGCCAGGCTGGCGCCTTCCATGGAAGAGTTTCTCAGGTCCAGGCCGCGCAGGTCGGCCGAGCGGAAGTAGGCGTCGGTGAAGTCGATGCCATGGGCATTCAACTCCCGCAGGTCGAGCCCGCGGAAATCGCCGCCACGCATGTCGATGGGCTTGTCCTTGGGACGTTCGCTGTTGAAGCCTGCGATGTCGTCCTTGTGCAGCAGGGCGTAGAGCGGGGTGTCGAGAAGTTTCGGATGGCTCATGGCGACATCACCAGTGTTGGATTTATGACGCCAGTATAGTGCCACTGTTTTTCAGCCGTGAAGTCTTTGCAACTTCACGGCTGAAATAATTCCTTACAGGCCTGGCAGGCGTTGGCGAATGTTGGCGACCAGGGCATCCAGGCTGCCGCTCTCGTTGGTTTCCACGCGTTTGCTGCGCAGCAGTTCTTCCTCGGTCAGGGCTTCCCGAGTGGCTTGCTGGTTGGCAACCACTTCCAGGGTGGCGTCGGACGGATCGTTCTGATCGGCCTGGCGCTGAGCCAGCCAGCTGGCAATGACCGCCTCGGGTGCATTGCAGTCGATGATCAGGCACGGGGTGCCGGTGGCTTCTGCCACCTTGGCCGCAGCATCGCGTTGAGCGCGCTTGAGGTAGGTGGCGTCGATCACCACCGGGAAACCGGCACGCAGGATGGTTTCGGCGATTTCATGCAGGCGTGCGTAAGTGGCGCTGCTGGCTTCGCTGCTATAGATACCGGCGTGTACGTCGTTTGCGACCTGCTGCTCGCCGAACAGGCGCTTGCGTTCCACGTCGGAGCGCAGGCGGATGGCGCCCAGGGCTTCCACCAGACGCATGGCGACATGGCTTTTGCCCACGGCGGAAACGCCGGAGGTGATGGCCAGGAAACGCGATGGGATGGTGCTGTAGCTTTCCGCCAGGTTGGCGTAGTTGCGGTACTGGCGCAGGGTGGTGGCGCGCTGCACCGGAGTGGCGTCGGCGGGCATGCTGAACAGGCTGACCTTGGCCCGTACCAGGGCGCGATAGGCCTTGTAGAAATTCAGCAGTTCCAGGCCTTGGTAGTCGCCGGTCAGTTCCAGGTACTGGCTGATGAAGCGCCGTGCCAGGCTCTTCAGCCCGCGGTCTTCCAGGTCCATGGCGAGGAAGCCGGTGTCGGCGTAGACGTCGGTGAAACGGAAGGGTTCGTTGAATTCGATACAGTCGAAAATCACCACCTTGCCATCGATCAGCGTGGCGTTGCCCAGGTGGATATCGCCGTGGCATTCACGGATGAAGCCTTCGCTCTTGCGTTGGGCCAGCAGTGGCTTGAGGCGCTCGAAGCTGGTTTCCGCCCAGGCTTGCAAGGCTTCGAGTTGTTGCAGGTCGGCCTTGTCGCTGAGGAACGGGAGGATCTGTTCGAAGTTCTGGCGTACCGGCGCCATCACGCTTTCCGGCGTGCCGGCCTCGTGATCGGCCGGGACCTTGGGCGCGCTGAGGTGGAACTGGGCGATCTGCCTGGCCATCTCGTCGATATGCCCGGCGGTCAGTTCGCTGTTGGCCTGCAAGGTGCTGAGCAACTGGCTCTGTGGGAACTGGCGCATTTTCAGCACATGCTCGATGGCCGGGCCACTGCCGCCCAGCTCGGGAGCCTCGGCGCTGCCGGTGATCGGCAGGACTTCCAGGTACAGGTCCTGGGTCAGGCGCTGGTTCAGGCGCAGCTCTTCGGCACAGAAGTGCGCGCGGGCCTCGAGGCTGGTGAAGTCGAGGAAACCGAAGTTGACCGGCTTCTTCACTTTATAGGCAAAGGGGCCGGTGAGCAGAACCCAGGAGATATGGGTTTCGATGACCTGAAACCCCTCTACGGGATGAGGGTACAACGCAGGGTTTTGCAGGGCGGCGATCAGTGACTGGCTCACAGGCGATCCTTCAGAGTCGGGAAAAAACAAGGGCGTCATTATGGCCGCTGAATGCGTTAAGGCAAACCTCGGCTGGCGCATGTTGAGGATGAATAAAGTGCGTATAATCCGCCGCCATGACTCGTACCCGATCCCCCCGTTCCGCTAAAAAAACTCCCTCTGGTGGCCTGCGCCCCTGGCTGGGCTGGGCGCTCAAGCTCAGTCTGGTTGGCCTGGTGGTGCTCGCCGGCTTCGCGGTTTACCTCGATGCCGTGGTTCAGGAAAAGTTCTCCGGCAAGCGCTGGACCATTCCGGCCAAGGTCTATGCCCGCCCGCTCGAGCTGTTCGTCGGACAAAAGCTCAGCAAGGATGATTTCCTGACCGAACTCGATGCCCTGGGCTATCGCCGGGAAAGTGTCGCCAATGGTCCCGGCGCCGCATCGGTGAGCGGCAACACGGTCGATCTGAATACCCGTGGTTTCCAGTTCTATGAAGGCTTGGAGCAGGCGCAACCCGTGCGGGTGCGTTTCTCCGGCGACTATGTGGCGGAGCTCTCCGGCAGCAAGGGGGCCAAGCTGGCGGTGGTGCGCCTTGAGCCGCTGCTGATCGGCGGTATTTATCCGAAGAACCTGGAAGACCGCATCCTGATCAAGATCGATCAGGTGCCGCCTTATCTCCTGGAAACCCTGGTGGCGGTGGAAGACCGAGACTTCTATTCGCACTTCGGGGTGTCGCCGAAGTCCATTGCTCGGGCGATCTGGGTCAATACGTCGTCGGGCCAGATGCGTCAGGGCGGCAGTACCCTGACCCAGCAGTTGGTGAAGAACTTCTTCCTGACCAACGAACGCAGCCTGTCGCGCAAGCTGAACGAAGCCATGATGGCGCTGCTGCTGGAGCTGCATTACGACAAGCGCGAGATTCTCGAGGCCTACCTCAACGAAGTCTTCGTCGGTCAGGACGGTCAGCGTGCGGTGCACGGTTTTGGCCTGGCCAGCCAGTTCTTCTTTAGCCAGCCGCTGTCGGAACTCAAGCTGCATCAGGTGGCGTTGCTGGTGGGCATGGTCAAGGGGCCGTCCTACTACAACCCGCGGCGTTACCCGGAGCGGGCCCTGGAGCGGCGCAACCTGGTGCTCGACCTGCTGGAGCAGCAGGGCGTGGCCAGCGCCGAGCAGGTTGCGGCGGCGAAACAGATGCCCCTGGGCGTGACCAAGCGCGGCAGCCTGGCGGACAGCTCGTTCCCCGGCTTCCTCGACCTGGTGAAGCGCCAGTTGCGTGAAGACTACCGTGACGAGGACTTGACCGAGGAAGGGCTGCGGATTTTCACCAGCTTCGATCCTATCCTGCAGATGAAGGCCGAGGCCTCGGTCAACGACACCTTCAAGCGCCTGGCAGGGCGCAAGGGTTCGGAGGATGTCGAGGCGGCCATGGTGGTGACCAATCCGGAAACCGGTGAAGTCCAGGCCATGATCGGCAGTCGCCAGGCCAACTTTGCCGGTTTCAACCGGGCACTGGATGCGGTGCGGCCGATCGGCTCGCTGATCAAGCCGGCGGTCTATCTGACGGCGCTGGAAAAGCCCAGCCAGTACACCCTGACCAGTTGGCTCTCGGATGAAGCGTTTTCGGTCAAGGGTGCCGATGGCCAGGTGTGGAAGCCGCAGAATTATGACCGTCGCTCCCACGGGACGGTTTTCCTCTATCAGGGGCTGGCGCATTCCTACAACCTGTCCACCGCCCGGCTGGGCCTGGAAGTGGGCGTGCCCAATGTCTTGAAGACCCTTGGGCGCCTGGGCGTCAGTCGTGAATTCCCGGCTTTCCCATCGATGCTGCTGGGCGCTGGCGGCATGAGCCCGATAGAAGTGGCGACCATGTACCAGACCCTGGCCAATGGTGGTTTCAATACGCCGATGCGCGGGATTCGCAGTGTGCTGACCGCCGAAGGCGAGCCACTCAAGCGCTACCCGTTCCAGATTCAGCAGCGTTTCGATGCCGGGTCCATCTACTTGATCCAGAGCGCCATGCAGCGGGTGATGCGCGAGGGCACGGGCAGCTCGGTGTACAACGTATTGCCCAAGACCCTGGCCCTGGCCGGCAAGACCGGTACCAGTAACGATTCGCGGGACAGCTGGTTCGCCGGTTTCAGCCAGGATCTGCTGGCGGTGGTCTGGCTCGGCCGCGACGACAACGGCAAGACGCCCTTTACCGGTGCCACCGGCGCCCTGCAGGTATGGACCAGTTTCATGCGCAAGGCCGATCCGCTGCCGCTGGACATGCCGCAGCCGGACAACGTGGTCCAGGCCTGGGTTGATTCGCGTACCGGGCAGGGCTCTGACGCCAACTGTCCGGGTGCGGTGCAGATGCCGTATATTCGCGGCAGCGAACCGCCTCCCGGGGCCTCCTGCGCAGGGGAAACGCCTGCCGGTGGCGAGTCGGTGATGGATTGGGTCAAGGGCTGGATGAACTAAGCGATGAGGGTTTGACGTGAACAAGTGGTGGGTTCCAGCTATTACAGCTCTGGCGTTGCTCAACGGTTGCGCCAGTGTGCAGCGCGGCTCCATTCCCGTCGTGGATTCAGGTACCGCGGTATCCAACAGCGAGCGGATTTCCGCTTCCGGCGGTTTTCGCCAGACGACCATCAAGCGTCCGGCGCAAGCCCAGGCCCAGGCCATTCCGGAAGATTCCGGGGTGGTGGTGATGGTGCCGGGTGGCGGTGCCACGACATCGGCGCCGATCAGTTCTGCGCCTATCACTCCGGGCCCGAGTTCTTCCGGGCCCATTACCCCTGGGCCAGTGGATGGTTCGCTGTACCAGCCGGCGCCGAGCAACCAGGGCACCTACAACATGCCTTCGACGCCGAGCGGAATTCCTTCGGCCCGGGCGGGCGGCTTGTCGGCTGACGAACAGTTGGATGGCCCGGTGCTGGCCTTGCTGACCACGGCTCAGCAGCAGCAATCGAGCGGAGACCTCAATGGCGCTTCTTCCAGCCTGGAACGTGCTCAGCGCGTAGCTCCGCGGGAGCCGCAAGTGCTGTATCGCCTGGCCCAGGTGCGCATGGCTCAGGGCGATGCGCCGCAGGCCGAGCAGTTCGCCCGGCGTGGCTTGAGCTTCGCCAATGGTCGTCCTGATCTCCAGGCCAGCCTGTGGGAGCTGATCGCCCAGGCCCGGGAGAAGCAGGGTGATGCCGCTGGTGCCGCCCAGGCCCGGCAGAAAGCCAAGGTTGCGCTGTGATGGACGAGCGTTTCCCCAAGGTTGCCGAGCAACTGCTGCTGATCGAGCGAGAATTGCGGCTGCAGGGGCTGTGGGACGATGTTGCGCCCAGTGCCGAAGCGCTGGCCAGTACCCAGCCTTTTGCGGTGGATACTCTGGAGTTCGAGCAGTGGTTGCAATGGATTTTCCTGCCCCGCATGAAGATGATCCTGGAGCAGAATCTGCCACTGCCCAATGCCTCGGGAATCCTCGAGATGGCCGAGATGGTGTTTTCCACCCGCCCGATGCAGGGCCGTGATCTGCAGTTGCGGGTCCTGCTTAAAGAGTTCGACCAGCTCATAGTCGCCACTCGCTGAATCCAAGGCTGCCAGGTTTCCCTGGCAGCCTTTTTTGTTGCCTCGCGGTTTTCTGTCTGTTGCCGCGGCGTCGTGAAACTCCCCCTCCTGTACCTGCTCTTGATCTCTTGCATGAGGCGGCCAACTCGTGCCTGTCGAGAGGTCGATGGCAAAAGTCAAGGTTCGCACTTCTGAGTTGCTTGCCGAAGAATGCGCAATTGAAGTGCAGGCCGTTGTGGTTTTTGGGTTTTTTCTTGCGTTCTCATGCGCTTAGTTCGAATTAGCTACATAGACGTCTTGACTTGAAGAGGCCGAAACAGAAGAATCCAAAGTCCGCTGTAGAGGGACTGCCAGAAGCAGACCCACTCAGCAGATCATGAGGCGCACACCCGCGCCGAAGTGCTACACCCGCAACGCGTTACCTCGCGCTGGGTGGGAAAACCCCGCAACACTTTGGGGCGCTCCCAATACTTGCTCAGTCAGTGCTGACGTAGTCGGCGACCACCGTCGCTCATGCTCTGCTGAGAAGTAAACCTATTAAGACCCGCTCCCTTTTGAGGGCGGTATTCTGGCGTTTTAGAGGTGAACAACGTGGAGCTTTTATCTGGCGGTGAGATGCTCGTCCGCTTCTTGCGTGACGAAGGCGTCAAATATATCTACGGGTACCCGGGTGGTGCTCTCCTTCATGTTTACGATGCCCTGTTCAAAGAACCGGAAGTGACTCACATCCTGGTTCGTCACGAGCAAGCGGCAACCCATATGGCTGACGGTTATGCCCGTGCCACCGGCAAGGCCGGCGTGGTACTGGTGACTTCCGGCCCCGGCGCGACCAATGCCATCACCGGTATTGCCACCGCCTATATGGATTCGATTCCAATGGTGATCATTTCCGGCCAGGTGCCTAGCACCATGGTCGGTACCGACGCGTTCCAGGAAACCGACATGATCGGTATCTCCCGGCCGATCGTGAAGCACAGCTTCATGATCAAGCACGCTTCGGAAATCCCGGAAGTCATGAAGAAGGCGTTCTACCTGGCGCAATCCGGTCGTCCCGGTCCGGTGGTGGTCGATATCCCCAAGGACATGACCAACCCGGCTGAAAAGTTCGAATACGTTTTTCCCAAGAAGGCCAAGCTGCGTTCCTACAGCCCTGCTGTCCGCGGTCACTCCGGGCAGATCCGCAAGGCGGCAGAAATGCTCCTGGCGGCCAAGCGCCCCGTGCTCTATGCCGGCGGCGGGGTGATCCTGGGTGGTGGTTCCGCACCGCTGACCGAACTGGCCAAGATGCTCAACCTGCCAGTGACCAACACCCTGATGGGCCTGGGCGCCTACCCGGGTACCGATCGGCAGTTCGTCGGCATGCTCGGCATGCACGGCAGCTACACCGCCAACCTGACCATGCACCACGCGGATGTGATTCTGGCCGTTGGCGCGCGTTTCGACGACCGGGTGATCAACGGTGCGCCGAAGTTCTGCCCGAACGCCAAGATCATCCATGTGGATATCGACCCGGCATCCATCTCCAAGACCATCAAGGCCGACGTGCCTATCGTAGGTCCGGTGGAAAGCGTGCTGACCGAAATGGTCGCGGCGCTGAAGGAAATCGGCGAGACCCCGAACAAGGAAACGGTCGCCAGTTGGTGGAAGCAGATCGATGAGTGGCGTGGTGATCGCGGCTTGTTCCCTTACAACAAGGGCGACGGCAGCATTATCAAGCCGCAGACCGTGATCGAGACCCTGTGCGAAGTGACCAAGGGCGATGCCTTTGTCACCTCCGACGTGGGCCAGCATCAGATGTTCGCGGCGCAGTACTACAAGTTCAACAAGCCCAATCGCTGGATCAACTCCGGTGGTCTGGGGACCATGGGCTTCGGTTTCCCGGCGGCCATGGGCGTCAAGTTGAGCTTCCCGGATAACGACGTCGCCTGTGTGACTGGCGAAGGCAGTATCCAGATGAACATCCAGGAGCTGTCCACCTGCCTGCAGTACGATCTGCCGGTCAAGATCATCAACCTGAACAACGGTGTGCTGGGTATGGTGCGCCAATGGCAGGACATGAGCTACGGCAGCCGTCACTCGCACTCCTACATGGAATCGCTGCCTGACTTCGTCAAGCTGGTCGAAGCCTATGGTCACGTGGGGATGCGGATCACGGATCTGAAGGACCTGAAGCCGAAGATGGAAGAAGCGTTCGCCATGAAGGATCGCCTGGTATTCCTCGATATCCAGGTCGACACCAGCGAGCACGTCTATCCGATGCAGATCAAAGACGGCTCCATGCGCGATATGTGGCTGAGCAAGACGGAGCGTACTTAATCATGCGGCACATTATCTCCTTGCTTCTGGAAAACGAACCGGGTGCTCTGTCTCGTGTTGTCGGTCTGTTCTCGCAACGCAACTACAACATCGAAAGCCTGACCGTGGCACCGACCGAAGACCCGACCCTGTCGCGTCTGACCCTCACCACTGTCGGTCACGATGAGGTCATCGAGCAGATCACCAAGAACCTGAACAAGCTGGTTGAAGTGGTGAAACTGGTAGACCTGTCGGAAAGTTCGCATATCGAACGCGAACTGATGCTGGTCAAGATCAAGGCCACTGGCGCCCAGCGCGCCGAGGTCAAGCGCACCACCGATATTTATCGTGGGCAGATCGTTGATGTCAGCGCTAGCGTGTATACCGTTCAACTGACCGGTACCAGCGACAAGCTCGACAGCTTCATTCAATCGATCGGCACCGCATCGATTCTGGAAACCGTACGCAGTGGTGTCACCGGGATTGCCCGTGGCGACAAAGTACTGAGCATCTAATTCAAACTAGCTAATGGCCGGAACGGCCTGATACAGGGGAAATTCATGAAAGTTTTCTACGATAAAGACTGCGACCTGTCGATCATCCAGGGCAAGAAAGTTGCCATCATCGGCTACGGTTCCCAGGGCCACGCTCAAGCTTGCAACCTGAAGGACTCTGGTGTTGACGTGACTGTCGGCCTGCGTAAAGGCTCGGCTACCGTTGCCAAGGCAGAAGCTCATGGCCTGAAAGTCAGCGACGTGGCTACCGCTGTTGCTGCCGCCGACCTGGTCATGATCCTGACCCCGGACGAGTTCCAGTCCCAGCTGTACAAGAACGAAATCGAGCCGAACATCAAGAAAGGCGCCACCCTGGCCTTCTCCCACGGCTTCGCGATCCACTACAACCAGGTTGTGCCACGTGCCGACCTCGACGTGATCATGATCGCGCCGAAAGCTCCAGGTCACACCGTGCGTTCCGAGTTCGTCAAGGGCGGCGGTATTCCTGACCTGATCGCTATCTACCAGGACGCCTCCGGCAACGCCAAGAACGTTGCCCTGTCCTACGCCGCTGGTGTGGGTGGCGGTCGTACCGGCATCATCGAAACCACCTTCAAGGACGAGACTGAAACCGACCTGTTCGGCGAGCAGGCAGTTCTGTGTGGCGGTACCGTTGAGCTGGTCAAGGCCGGTTTCGAAACGCTGGTTGAAGCGGGCTACGCGCCTGAAATGGCCTACTTCGAGTGCTTGCACGAACTGAAGCTGATCGTTGACCTCATGTACGAAGGCGGTATCGCCAACATGAACTACTCGATCTCCAACAACGCCGAATACGGCGAGTACGTGACCGGCCCTGAAGTCATCAACGCTGAATCCCGTCAGGCCATGCGCAACGCTCTGAAGCGCATCCAGGACGGCGAGTACGCCAAGATGTTCATCAGCGAAGGTGCTACCGGCTACCCATCGATGACCGCCAAGCGTCGCAACAACGCCGCTCACGGTATCGAGATCATCGGTGAGCAACTGCGCTCGATGATGCCGTGGATCGGTGCCAACAAAATCGTCGACAAAGCCAAGAACTAAGTTCGAGTCTTGTCAGGGAAAACGCGGCCTAGGCCGCGTTTTTTCGTTTGGACGGGTATGTTCTGGTATAAAGCTGGATCCTTTAGGGCCCAATCGTGGTCCTTGGTATCTGTCGAAACTTTTCACACCGTTGCAAGGTAATGTCCATGAGCGAACGTCCCGAAGAGCCAAACCAGGCCTCTGACGCCGAAAGCCTGCTACCGATCGATGAGCATGTCGAAGAAGGGCATGACGCTGAAGGCCGTAAAGTCCGGCATCGTGGTATCTATCTTCTGCCGAATCTGTTTACCACTGCGAACCTGTTCGCGGGGTTCTATTCCATCATCAGTTCCATGAGTGCCCAGAGCGCGATGAGCGCCGGAGATGCAGCGGGGGCGAGCAAGTACTTTGCTTTTGCCGCGATCGCGATCTTTGTTGCCATGGTGCTCGATGGCCTGGATGGGCGCGTTGCCCGCATGACCAACACCCAGAGTGCGTTCGGTGCCGAGTACGACTCGCTCTCGGATATGGTCGCCTTTGGCGTGGCCCCGGCATTGCTGGCATTCGGCTGGGCCCTGGGTGATATGGGCAAGGTCGGCTGGATGGTTGCCTTCATTTATGTAGCGGGCGCGGCATTGCGTCTGGCGCGGTTCAATACTCAGGTGGGGACTGCCGACAAGCGCTACTTCATTGGCCTGGCCAGCCCGGCCGCGGCGGGTGTGGTGGCGGGTATCGTCTGGGCCTTCAGCGACTATGGTATCCAGGGCTCGAAGATGTCGTTCCTGGTGGCGCTGATGGTAGCGGCGGCCGGCATGTTGATGGTCAGCAATATCAAGTACAACAGCTTCAAGGATCTGGACCTGAAGGGGCGAGTGCCTTTCGTGGCCATCCTGGCGGTGGTGTTGGTGTTTGCAGTGGTGTTCAGCGATCCGCCGCGTATTCTGCTGCTGGTGTTCCTCGCCTATGCCGCTTCCGGGCCTATCCAGTACCTGTTGCACCTTCGTCGTCGCAAAAGCGCCGAGTGATGTAATTTCCCCCATACTCCGCAGTCTATTGGTGCATCTGTCCTCCAATACTGCGGAGTTGCCATGCTGTTCAAATTCCCCAAGTCCTCTGACTGCAAAGAGTCGGAGGTCACGCCTGAATCCTTCTATCTATCTCGACGCAGTTTGCTCGGTGGCGCAGTTGCCGGTCTTGCGGCATCGGCTGTGCCCGGCTGGGCGCGAGCGCAAGAGGAAGGGCGTTACCCCGATGTAGAGCCGGGGCGGGCGCCTGCCTGGTTTACCGATAAGTTGCCGAATACTCGATGGCAAGCGGTGACTGTCAAGGACGAGGCAATCACCCCCTTCAAGGATGCGACCCACTACAACAACTTCTATGAGTTCGGTACGGATAAAGGGGACCCGGCAGCCAATGCTGGAGCCTTGAAGACCGAGCCCTGGAGCGTGGTAGTGGATGGAGAGGTTGCCAAGCCGGGGCGCTATGCCCTGGAAGACTTCATGAAACCCTATCAGTTGGAGGAGCGGATTTATCGGCTGCGTTGTGTCGAGGCCTGGTCGATGGTGATTCCCTGGATAGGTTTTCCCATTTCTGCATTGCTCAAGCAGGTGGAGCCCAGCAGCAAGGCCAGGTTCATTCGCTTTGAAACGTTGCAGGATCCTGAGCGCATGCCTGGCCAGCGTTCAGGTTTTTCATTGATCGATTGGCCTTATGTCGAAGGCTTGCGCCTGGATGAAGCGATGAATCCATTGGCGATTCTGGCGGTGGGGATGTATGGCCGCGAGTTGCCTAATCAGAATGGTGCGCCGCTCAGGTTGGTCGTGCCTTGGAAGTATGGTTTCAAGAGTGTGAAGTCGATTGTGCGTATCAGTCTAGTCAGCGAGCAGCCCAAGACCACTTGGCAGAGTATTGCCGCCAATGAGTACGGTTTCTACGCGAACGTGAATCCCACAGTCGATCACCCACGCTGGACTCAGGCGCGGGAGCGGCGTCTGCCTAGCGGGCTGTTCAGTCCCAATGTGCGGGAGACGCAGATGTTCAATGGCTACTCGGATGAGGTTGCTTCTTTATATAGCGGCATGGATCTGCGGAAGAACTACTGATGCGTTATTCGTTCTGGCGGGTTGCGGTATTTTTCGCGGCACTGATCTGGCCGCTTTATTGGCTCTATGAGGCTTGGGCTTCGATTCTGGGGCCGGATCCGGGCAAGGTGTTGGTGGACCGCCTGGGGTTGGGGGCTCTGGTGTTGTTGTTGATCACCTTGAGCATGACACCGTTACAACGGCTTACCGGTTGGTCGGGCTGGATAGCGGTGCGTCGGCAGTTGGGGCTTTGGTGCTTTGCTTATGTAGTGCTGCACTTGAGTGCTTATGGGGTGTTCATTCTTGGCCTGGACTGGTCGCAGCTGGGGGTGGAGTTGCGTAAGCGGCCTTATATCTTTGTGGGCAGTCTGGGGTTTCTACTTCTATTGATGCTGGCAGTGACATCCAATCGCTACAGCCAGCGTCGTTTGGGCAGGCGATGGAAAAAACTGCATCGGTTGGTTTATCTCATCCTGGGGGTTGGGCTGTTGCATATGCTCTGGATTGTCCGGGCCGACCTCAAGGAATGGGCGGTTTATGCCTCTGTGGGGGCGTTGCTGCTACTGATGCGTATACCGGCTGTGATGCAGCGGATTCCTCGGATTCAGCCGCCCAAAGCATCTTCTGCAACAAAAATGTAATTAAGGGTTGACGGCAGATTGTATCTCTCTATAATTCGCCCCACTTCCGGCGCAGTCGAAACGGAAAACTCCTTGAAATTCAATGAGTTAATCGGTTTCAGCAACGCTTAAGCTTCAGTTCATCGAAGTCGGAAATAGTGAGTAAGGCGGTGCGTTTTCGCCTTATTAACG